>JAEOTX010000107.1 GCA_016839605.1 Candidatus Thorarchaeota archaeon
ACCCCTCAAATGGCGACATTGGGATTATAGTCCAGTCCAAGTTTCCCGCTGTAGGTGCTGTGGTTCCTTGGGCATTGGCTGAAGCAGGTGGAGTGGCGACTCAGGCTTGGGCAAACACATCCTACGGTCCTAGAGGACTGGAGCTCTTGACCAGCGGGAAGAGTGCTTCGGAAACCTTGAAGGTTCTGCTAAAGGACGATGCCAAGGTTGAGCACAGACAAGTTGGAATCGTTGATTCCAAGGGTCTTGCTGTATCACACACAGGGAAGGAATGCATGGAATGGGCAGGTCACCTCATCGGCGATGGATATACCTGCCAAGGAAACATCCTGACGGGTGAGGCAGTCATCAAAGACATGGCTGAAGCATATGAGAAAAAAGATGGTGATCTGCTAGACAAACTCTTTGCTGGTCTACGTGCTGGTCAGGCGGCTGGCGGTGACAGAAGAGGGATGCAGTCTGCCGCTGTACTAGTTGTCCGAAAGGAAGGTGGCTATGAGGGCGGAAACGACCGATACGTGGACGTCAGAGTCGATGACCACCTGAAACCGATTGAGGAATTGGAGCGTATCTTTGCCCTTTATGATATGACACTCCTGAACAGAGAAGACCCCAGCAGGCTACATCGTATAGAAGGTGATATTTCGCTGAAGATTCAGCAAGCACTCGTAAGTCAGGGTTTCTTGAATGCAGTTGATGAAGAATTCTCAGAAGCTGCTGCAAATGCCTTGAGAGAATGGGTCAATACAAACAACTTCGAGAACAAATGGAGAGAGGATGGGACAATCTGGCAGAGTGTTCTCGACTATCTCCTAGAAGAATCCAACATTAAAAGAATGTGATGAATGACCCCTTTTGCCGCTCAAATCGGAAACCCTTTTTCAGGACCCTTTCAGTGTTTCGAGTGTGATTAGCATGACTACAGAGGATAATGAATCAGAAAAGAAAGCGATAGAGCAAGCTATTATAGACCACTATCATGAGGGGCACGCTCAGTCAGACCCAAACCTGTATGAGGGGATTCTTCATCCAGATTGGAAGTTCTTCATGCTCAACGATGACGGTCACCTCGAGATTGTAGATAGGGCGGAATACATGTCTTGGTACAATCCTGCTGAGCTCGACCAGAGCTTGGACTGGGAAACGAAGTTCTTCTATGTTGATGTGACAGGAAGGGTCGCTTCAGCCAAGATTAGTATCGAGAATCAGAATGTACGGTACGTGGATTACTTCAACCTCATTAGACAAGATGGAAAATGGTGGATCGTGAACAAGATATCTCACCCTTTTCGCAAATAGCTGAGTTGTAGATACGCGCTAATTATTCTCGCGATATATTCTATAAGGCCCTCCGCACAAGTACGCTACGTGCCTATTGATAGGAATTTTCGAACCACTTGGTCCATAATACACTCACATGAAGGCCATCCTGTATGGTCGAAGAATGATGGGAAAAGCGGGATAATCCATGGGGAAGTTGTAGGATTACATATTGAATCCTGCATTGGATGCATGAAATGCATAACCACTTGTCCCGTGGATGTATTTGTGGCATGGGTTTCTGAAGATGGCTTTGATATTGTTGACCCTATACTCGATGCTGAGTGCATTTTATGCCTAGCCTGCGAGCTGGTCTGTCCAACTGAAGCAATCCACATCGATAGACAGCCCGGTTCTCAGGACACCCTAGACTCTTTATTGCGGGGTGCCTAGTACTCTATCCGCGAGGTCAGGACAATGTTTGATGTATTGCTGAGCGCTGATGAGAAGAAACTGCGAGATGAAGTCCGTGCTTTTGTTCGTGACAAGGTGGATCCTAATCTAATAGTTGCTATGGATTCAAGGGAGAAGGAATATCCCCATGAGTTCATTAAGGCTGCCGCTAAAGCCAACCTGCTTGGGCTCAGATTCCCAAAGGAGTATGGAGGTAGAGGCTTAGGCTGGGTCTCTGAGATGCTTGCAGTAGAAGAAGTTGGCGTTTTAGGGATTGCTCTTGGATGTGCATACTCTCTCCCCAGTATCATTGGAGAGGGCATAGACAAGTATGGATCAGAGGCGCAGAAACGAGAATACCTGCTGCCAACTTTGAAAGGTGAGAAGATATGCGGCGAGGGCCTGACCGAACCACGTGGTGGCTCAGATTTCTTTGGTACTAACACCACTGCAATAAGGAAGGGTGAATCTTTCTTCATAAATGGTGAGAAACGGTTTGTAGCTGGAGGAGTTGGTGCTGACTACTTCCTAATCTATGCAAAGACCGACTTCGAAGCTCCGCCTCACAAATCGCTTAGTGCATTCTTAATCGACCGCGATGCAGGTGTCAAGGTCGAAGAAGAGTATGAACTCATGGGTTGTCGTGGTATGGGTGCTGCTCGAATCTTGATGTCAGATGTGGAGATTCCTGAGTCCAACCTCGTCGGAGAGCTCAATGGTGGAAATGATGTGTTCAACGCCATGATGGTTCCAGAACGTCTGACATCTGGTGCAGGTGCAATTGGAATGGGACAGGTGGCCATAGAGCTTGCAGCAAGATATGCAGACAAGCGTGAAGCATTCGGCCGACCAATCCGCAGGTTTGAGGCTGTTAGCTTCAAGGTGGCTGACTGTGTTACTGAGCTTGATGCGGCACGTGGATTGGTTTATCGTGCAGCTAATGTGGCAGATACAGGCGCTTGGTGTAGGAAAGAGGTATCTCAAGCAAAGGTGTATGGGACAGAGGCAGGGTTCCGTGCAGTCCATGAGGCTATGCAAATTCTTGGAGGAATCGGGTATACTGATGTCTATCCAATTGAGCGACTCTATCGTGACGCGAGGTTGGCGACGATATGGACAGGTAGCAACGAGGTTCAACGCCTCATAGTCCAGAACGAGATATTCAAGGAGATCCTATCTCTTGACAGGACTTTGAAACGTGACATAGAGCTGGACACGCCAGGTGCTCATAAAACAGAGGAAAAAGTTTACTCGGAAGATCCAACCAAGTACTATCCGAAGTGAATGTGTCATTCTAGGAATATTGTTCTAGCAATGTTATCAAGAATGACAAAGTCTGCATAGTTGCCCTTCCCTCTCCTAAGCCCCTCCTTATACACTTCTTCAATCTTAGCTCGGAATTTCTGAAGTCTTGTCATCTCATAGTCGGCATTCCCTGAGCCAAACGTTTATAGCGTTACTAATTTCACTATTGTTAATAATGGCACATTATGTGCGATAATTCTGAATGGAGATTTTGTTACTAATGGCAGAACTACAATGTGCAAAATGTGGACAGAAAGTAGATGTTCCAGTACACTGCGGAAAAGAGATGCATCAAGAAGGCGACCAGCTAGTTTGTTGGATGGGGCCTTCATGTGGGCACCAAGACATGCCTAGTCATTGTGGGCAAGTAATGGAGTACAATGCATAGACTACCATCTATCCCAGTGAACAATCTCTGAGAGGGGCCTTCTTGTAGATGGCTTCTTCTCTTTCTCTTTGTTTCTCTCATCCAGAAGGTCAATGTCACCCTCATAACCAATGAATATCACAGTTCCAATCCTGTACTCTTGAGGAATACCAGTGATTTCTTTCAGTTTGTCTTCATTCCACCCTGCAGTGGGATGGCCCAGTAGGCCAAGATGCACAGTCTGTAAGAGGATATTTTCCGTAGCTAGTCCAATATCCATCATAAAATACGGTAATTCATGTGCTGGACACCCTCCGTCTGATTTTGCAGCAACGATGATCATGACTGGCGCCCTCTTTCCCCACGCGTTACCTCTGCTCAGAGCCTCATGAGCCTCTGCAAGAGCATCTGGGCTTTTAATCACGACAAAGTTCCATGCTTGGGTATTACCACAGGACGGAGCCTTTCTACCTGCCTCCAAGATGGATTCCAGCATCTCATCAGGAACCGGGCTATCAGAATATGCTCTGCCGCTCCGTCTCTTGAGAATCTCCTTCAGAATGAGTCCATTCTTATCACTCATGC
>JAEOTX010000108.1 GCA_016839605.1 Candidatus Thorarchaeota archaeon
GGATGAGAGACCCTAAGGTGGTCATCCTTCTATTCGGTTCAGGCAAGCTAGTAATCACCGGTGCTAAGTTTGAACCTCAAATCGATGAAGCGGCACTAAAAGTAATGGACCGCCTTCTTGAGCTCGGCGTCATGCGAATCCCAGAAGAATGGGACGTCGATGAAGATGATTATATTATAGAGAAGTGATTGAGGGGCTGATTCCCCCTCAGAATTCCTTTTTTCTCTTAGATTCTATTGAATCACCACTGCCCCTTGACATCATGAGCAGGTGCCAAAGGGATATTAGCCTAGATGTGAAGTTTAACTCGGGCAAAGATTGTATCGATATCGGAGACCAGTAGTCAAAGTCAATCTGCGTGCTAAGCTAATCGTAATGATATTCCTGCTACTCCTATTTCTGTGGGCAGTAGCATTTTACTCATTCTTGCCATTGCTGGAAGGTATGGCACCTGTTATCCAAGGATTGACATGGGGCATAATACTTGGATCTCTCGTTGTCATTCTAGCAGGGACAGGAGTCGCGTTCTCGAGAACTACAACTCCAAAAGATTTCACTGGTGCAGCAATTCCATTAGACACATCCAGAGTGTCACGAGTAGTTAGAGAGATGACAGGAGATGGAGTATTAGAGCATATAGTGCGCGGGGCTCCTGAAACCACTTTGCGCGAGGTCTGCAAGAAGAGCTGGCCTTTCGAAACGATCGATAGAGATGAACAATGGGTTATTCAGGACTCGCGCACGAATGATATAACAGACAGACCACTCATTGAATGTAACGGGATTGCCACTGTTATGGTCCTCGGCGGCGTACCTGCTTACTCAAAAGAGTCCGACCATCTCCCAGAGTGGTGGGATACAGAGCACTAGTATTATCATAGAGATAACAAACAGGGCTTTTCTCCAGATTGGAATCTCAATAGTATCATTAAGTGGTCCTGGATGCTCTCCACCCTGCGAGATAAACAGGATTAGAATGGCCATTAAGTAGAATCCAGCAAGCAGCATGAGTCCAATCCCTGCCCATCCAATGTACTTGTGGTACTTGCCACCCACGATAGCTCGTAGCGCGTGTCCGCCATCAAGTTGTGAGATAGGGAAGAGGTTCAGAGAAGTGACAAGCATCCCAATCCAACTAGCGAATGCCACAGGGTGCATGTAAAGGGTGCCTCCTGCGGGAATGAAGTCAGCATAGAGGAACTCCAACAACTGAAAGAGTAATGGCACTCCGATTGATCCAGACATATTCGGATATGCTGCGTCAATAGCTGCAATCTGATCAGCTGTCACTGGCACAGAGAGGAAGAATCCCCAAATGAGAACAAGCACTGTCACGACAAAGCCTGCGAGTGGTCCCGCTAATCCCATGTCAAATAGGTCTCTCCGATTGTGGGGCGGGCTCTTTTGCTGAATGAAGGCTCCGAATGTTCCGCCAATCTGCGGCAGCCCCGGAATGAAGTAAGGCGGGGTCGCGTCTATGCCAAGCTTCTTGCTTGACAGATAATGTCCCATCTCGTGAGTGAATATGATACCCATAAGAGATGCGATAAAGATGAGTGTCGTCCAAAGAATATCAAAAATTGTGTATCCCGAAGCTCCGTAGAATAGCGTCAAGAATACTGGACTTGTGGCCTGCCAGAATCCAGCAAGAGCGATAGTTCCCATAGTGGCAGCGAATAGACCGTAGTTGACTCGAATATCAGACTTTGGAGCTCTCTCTTTTGGAACAAAGCGAATGATGTACTCACCATTGCTCTTATTTCTCCATCTCACTACAGGCCAGACTGAGAGCTGTTCACACCGGTCTGCGATTCCTCTAAACGCCAAATCCTGTTCATCTGTCGATGGAACAACTCCTCCAGCCCATCTTACAGCGAAGGTCGGCATTCCGTGATAGAACTGCTCATCAAGAACTTCAAACTGATTCTGAAGAATCGTACTCAGCTCGGCATGAGTAGGGTAGGTAATCAGTGTGCTTTGATATTCATCGCCAATGGCCACGGTTCTATCTCCATTGCTGGTAGACAAGTTGAACTCCCGAGTTTCTGCTATTAAGACTATTCTCGTGGGCATCTTTGTGCCAAGATGCGCTCCTATTCACTGAGGATTCCTATCTCTGAGGATAGATGGAAGATCAACTCGACCCAAAACTCTAGCAGGGTGTGCAGCTGACAGGACTGCGGCGACAATTGGTATCACAAAACTCACAAGCAGAGGAATTGGACGAACAAAGAAATCCATCACACTAAGAGTCTGATACATAAGAGGCAACAGAACGTATCCAAAGTAGATTGCAGGCGGCACTGAGATAATTGTGCCAAGAATAGAAATTAGGAGTACTTCTCCATATAGAATCCTCTTGAGGTTCCCCTGGTCAAATCCTATTGCCTCTAGCTGAGAGAACTCTGGGATTCTTTCTAGAGTACTGATATTCACTGTAGTCCAAACTACAAGGAAGACAATAGCTACACACATCACAATCAGGAAGTACATGATTACTTCAATCAGAACGAAAAGCCCCTTGACACCAGACACAGCCTCTTGGTATGATTGGACGCTCTCAACCAGCACAGACTCAGACAAGGTAGAGCTGATATCGTCTCGATTAGATTGAGGATCCACACTTAGGAATGCGCCGGTGATAAGAGGTTCGTCATCGACTCTAGGAGCCGCTTCATAGTCCAGAAACACTGCCATGAATATCGACTCGCAGATACCTACCACTGTAAACGATTCAGTTGAGTTGTCAATGCTCATCTCTATGATATGGCCAATCTCCAGATTCTGTCTGGTTGCGATTCGAGTTTCAACTACGCACTCATCTGACGTTAGGGTATCCCTCCCTTCCACTACATCAACTGTCTGTTGACCAGAATCAAACTCTAGGAATAGCACTTCGAACGGCTGCCCGATGTCCCCTAGTTCGGAGAAGTATGATACCTTCAGAAAGCGACTATAAGTTGTGACTCCACCAGCATCTTGAATGAGTGACTCTAGCTGAGCGCTAGCTACAGGGCTACGCATGTCCAATACAAGGTCCCAATCCGAGTGGGAGTCCATGTGCACATCCACACTGACATAGATACTATCGATGTAAAGAATGGTGTTCATGCTCGTGAAAGACACCATTGCAATACCAAAGCAAAGCATCAGAGTCCGCATCTTACTGCGACTCATGCTTCTAGCAGAATACCTGAACAAGTAGCTGACGCTTGAGACTGCGTCTGCCATCTTCTCAAGTAGTGTCATTCCTATTGGCTTCAGTTCAAAATCAAGCCCCCGAATAACACGAATGGGTTCGAGTTTGGAGATACTTCTGACTGGAAATACAGCTGCGAAAAGGGCTGTAATGGGACCTGAAAGAAAACCCCAAACAAAGACATCACTCGTCACAGGACCCCAAACCACAGCCATGTTCCATTCAGCGAAACTCCATGCAGTGAGCCACACAGTGATAGGAGTAGCAATGAGGGTCGCAATAATAGAGCCAAGCAGTGTAATTCCGACAAAGACTATGATGTAGCCCAATTGGATCATTTGCGGGGAATAGCCTAAGGACATCATGACACCAATTGATTGCCGCTGATCTTCAATGACTCTCCTAACAACAACGTAAATCACAGCTGTCGATGACGCAAGCAAAAGGATTGCCATAACTGGTGTCATGTCTTTGCCCATCTCCATCTCAGCAAGCCCCTCCATGCTTTCTACAAGTTCAGCGCCCCGGAACACCCGGTAAATGCTCTCATCCTCAAAGAGGGTGAGGACATTGTCAACCATCATCCCATAGTCAGTGCCTTCATCAAATATGACGGAGACCTCATTGATCATTCCCTCTTGTCCTGCCATTGCTGAGATGAGGTCCATATTGAGAAAGAGGGGTGCAGAAGACCCTCTCTGTGGAATAAGCTGTCGTGTGTTTGTCGCGGGGAACATGTACTCGATAGTAGAAACAATCCCCACTACACGCACTTCGACTTGCTGTTCAAACACTTCGAGAATAAGAACATCGTCGATTTGAACTCCTTGAGCTCTCGAAAAGTGCCACTCAGCTAAAACGGTCAAGTTATCCTGAGGGTTCAGAAAACTCCCCTCCATCAGGGTGAGTCTATAGACGTCTGGGAGTTGGGAAGCATTGATCCCGAAGAAATCTCCAGATAGGGTGTCGCCTCCAGGGGTCTCCACCAAACCTGAAGTGTCATACCTAGCATCTGCAGCAGCAACACCTGAGAATTCCCTAACGGTATCCAGCATAGCTGGTGATGTTCCATAGGTAACGATGGAAAGGTCTGCCAATCCACCATCATCTAAGGTTTGCCTGAGACTTACTTCTGTCAGGACAACAGATGTCTGCATAACAACGTAGGTTAATGAACCACTGAGAACCAAAGCCAATGCACCAATCAATCCGAGCCGGTGGCGTTTCATGTCCCGGTAGATCTTCTTCATCAGCAGGGTCATGGTCAATGTGCTAACCCTCCACAAAGTCCTCTGTAACTCCCCAAATCTGTCCCGATCTCAGGAACACCGCCTTATGTGCAATCTTTGAAACTGAAGTCTGATGCGTAACTGCCACTACCGTTGCCCCTGTTTCCTTGTTCATCCGTAGGATGAGATCCCATATCTCCTCGGAGGTCTCTGCGTCAAGATTTCCAGTCGGTTCGTCGAGGACTAGTAGAGGAGGTTCCTTAGCAAGTCCACGTGCCAGTGCCACACGCTGCTGTTCTCCTCCACTTAGCTGCGAAGGAAAGCTCGCTGCCTTGTCTGCAATGCCCACTAAGTCGAGATATCTCAACGCCCGTTCTTGCAGCTCATTCTTATCGAGTGCGAATGAAATCCCTATCTCAACATTCTCTAGAGCAGTTAAAGTGGAAAAAAGATTGAATGACTGAAATACAATGCCGACAGACTTTCGACGGAATCGCGTACGCTGATTTCTTGTCAACTCAGAAAGCATCTCTCCACTGACCTCAACGGTGCCGTTAGAAGGCACATCGAGACCTGCTATCATATTGAGAAGTGTTGTCTTCCCCGAACCAGACTGGCCTAGGATTGCTACAAACTCACCACGCTTGATTTCCAAAGAGATTCCTCGCAGTGCGTGAACGGTCACCTCGCCCATCTTGTAGTCACGAACAACATCTTTCATAACAACCTCGTTCTGTTCAGCCATAGTCATGATAGAGACCTCGTTAACCTCGTAGACAACTGAAGATTCTAGGTATATCAATTGGAGCGAAAACCTACTCCAATCCTAATAGGGAAACACTTCTTTACGGGAAATCTACTTATACGTAAACATATCTTTACGTATTCCATGAGCGACCTCCTCCATATTGCCAAGGCATTGTCCAATCCGGTCAGGATTGAGATTCTGGAGTACTTGAAAGAGAAGAGGATTGCGAATAAGAGCGACCTCCTGATGAAAACAGGTCTAGAGAGAGCAGCCTTGGATCACCACCTCAGACCTCTAATAAATGCGGGATTAGTTGGCATACTGGAGATTACAATCGATAAGGTGAAGAACTCACTTTGTTATCCCAAATCCTCAGTTTCATTCTCGAAGACTGATGAACTCTCGTCTGATTCTATTAGAGCGGTGCTTGGTGATTCGGTGGAAAGCGATGTCGACCATCAGGCAATAGAGGAGAGAGCTCAGAGAGCAATCAGAAACAGTGATCTTGACAGAGATGATGCTAAAGCCATTCTAAGAACTCTCTTTGAGCACCGAGGAAAGGGAACCAAGAACACATGTACCTCATGCGGCAGAATAAAGAGAATGACCGAGCTTGCTCTATGCGATTATTGTCTACGGCCAGCCTGCAGCAAATGTAGGAAGCAAGTTCAGAAAAGGGAGGGAGGCTCAGAGATGATCTGTGATAGATGTATGCGTGAGATGTTTGGATCCTAGGCTGAAACTACAACTCCAAGGAGTTCGCATAATCATACGCACCATGCACTATGTCCGTCAACCATTCATATCCAGCAGCGCTACCGATGACATCAATTGACAGTCCTTTTTCTCTTGCCGCCTCAACGAGTCTTGTTCTCGGTCTTGGACGCGCCGCCACTACAACGGTATCACATCCAACAAGTGTGAGTTCATCTTCAGAGCTGACTTGAACATAGTCCTTGGCAATCTGAGCAATCTCGGCGTTCAGATATGTAGTGACTTCTTTCTCCGCCATAGCCTTGAGAATGACCCAGCGTGTTGTTCGACCTAAGTCTCCACCTATTCTTTCGCCTTTCTCAAACAGGTCGACTGAGTCAGCGCGCGATTTAAGGAAAATAGAAGCAAAGCAGCCCAAGGCATTTCCTCCAATTACCGCAACCCTACCAAGATTTTCTGGAGATCTCTCAACTATGGTTCTGACAGTAGCTACGTGGGGCAATTCAACTCCTTCAATGGGTGGGGCTGCAGTATGAGTGCCACCAGCAAACACAATCCTATCAAATCCAGCGTCCTCAAACGAATCCAATCTGACTCTGGAGCCAAGTTGAAGGTTTACTCCTAGACGTTTCATTTCTCTCTGTTGGTGGATGACATACGCTGCAAACTCACCTCGGCCAGGGATTCGCGAAGCCAGATTCAGAAGACCACCGACTCGAGTGTTCTCATCGTACAGCGTGATTTTGAATCCACGCAAGACAAGGATCCGTGCAGCTTCCAGTCCTGCCACTCCAGCTCCAATAATCGCAATATTTCCTCTCCCTTTCGCCCCCAGCTTTCTCTCGCGCTCATATCCAGCTTCTGGATTGATTGCACATGTGACTCCCTGAAGCTGGAACACCTTGTCTAAGCAACCCTGATTACACCCGATGCAGGTTCGAATCGTGTCTACTTCTCCAGAACGTATCTTTTCCATTATTGCAGAGTCTGAGAGAAAGCCCCGACACATGCCAATCATGTCAGCTTTACCTCTAGCAAGAATTCGTTCTGCCACTGTAGGGCTATTGATTCTATTGCAGGCTATTACTGGGACCTCGACAACATCAGCAATGCCCTCTGCCAAGTATGCAAAGTGTCCACGCGGCACGTTCATCGTAAGTTGGGGAACTTGTGTTTCGTGCCAGCCCCCAGTGACATTGATGCAGTCAGCACCTGCATCCACTAGCCATGGTGCTAAGATTTTGTTGTCATCGAGGGTATTTCCTTCCTCAACGAAGTCCTCTCCACTCATCCGATACACGACAGGGAAATGGGGTCCAACTGCATCTCTCACTGACTTGACGACTTCAAGAGCGAATCTAGCCCTCGACTCGAGATTGCCGCCATACTCGTCATCCCTCTTGTTCGTTGCTTGTGCAAGAAACTGATTGATGATGTACCCTGCTGATCCTATAATCTCCACAGCATCGAACCCGGCCTTCTTGGCACGTTCTGCAGCTTGTCCAAAGTTTCCGACGGTATTCATAATCTCTTCGATTGAAAGCGCACGAGGGGTCTCTCTGGTAAGTCTGCAAGGTACAGCTGATGCTGAAACAGCTTGCTCACCAAGTATCATGGAATGAACATATCGCCCTGCATGGTAGAGCTGAGCTGCTACTGGAACATCGAACAAGTGGATTGCATCAGTTAGCCTCTTCAGACCTTCAATGTGATCGTCTCGACTGATACCAATCATTATGGGTCCGCTGGATCCAAGCCTCTCGGTGTAGCAACCACCAACAATGATGAAACCAGGTCTATATTGCGCTCGCTCTTTGTAGAACTCCACGAGTTGATTGGTAACAACTCCATCCTCCTTACAGTAGCCAAGATGAGTGGCAAGGAACACCAGCCGATTTTGCAGCTGGAGGTCTCTAATGGCAACTGACTCAAGCAGACGCATGACATCATCCTCAACCATAGTGTGCAAACCAGTGTTCAACTGACACCTTCACTCGATGTTCGGCACCCTCCAAGTAGTAATTAGGTGTTCTTTTCTCATCAAGGAACTGCTTTGATGTCAGTCCTTCCTCAATGGCGTTCTTGATCAATTCTCTGAATTGCTTTAGAAACTCAATTTGTTCAATAATGCCTTCAGACTCACACAGAGGTCCATGACCCGGAATCACGATTTTGTATTCAGCCGCCACTATTTCTTCAAGACCTGATATCCAGCGGTCTGGATCACATGAGCTATCTCCAGCGTATGGAAATGATTTGTTGAAGAGAAGGTCCCCAATGAAGAGGATGTGTTCGGGCTCAACAATGACAATAGATGAGCCAGCAGTATGCCCTCCTATATGACGAAATACAATGTCATCACCAAATCTGAGCTCATTATCAAAGGTCACGTCCGGAATTATCACTCTTAGTGACTGAAGTGATTCCCATAGATCCGGACGCGTTTCTTTGGCATCATCAGCCCACGCCTTCAGTTCTTCATCAGACCACCAAGCATCAAGAGCAGCTTCACAAATCTTCCTCGTCTTACTGGAGCTAATGAAACTCATCGGTTCAAATGCCTGAGCTCCAAACACATGATCAGAGTGATGATGAGTGAGTAGAATCTTTGTGATCGGCAATCCAAATTTGGCTGCAAGGTAGTCCTTAGCCACAGTGCTCTTCAGATGCATCATACCTGAGTCTACCATGATAATTTCGTCATCAAGCAGAATAGCTCCAAAATTGCCGCCGTTCTCTCCTGTGACATCAGCATATACTCTATCGGTAAC
>JAEOTX010000109.1 GCA_016839605.1 Candidatus Thorarchaeota archaeon
CCCGACAATTTTCCACTGCCACCAGGACTTGAGATTGATTCACGAGTCAAAGAGAATGTGCTCGTAGTTGAAATCATATGTAGTCGGGGACCCAAGAGTCTTGGAGCAACAGTCGAAGACTTGATGAGTGCCATAGATCTTTCCCTACGCACAATGAAGTCAATTGAATGAAATAACTCAGCTACCACTTTGACCTAGAAGCTCGTCGTGAATTGCATCTGCTCTTGATCGTGCCTGATTTGCCATTTCTTTTGTAATGAATCCTCTTTGAACTGCACGTTTCAATAGATGTTGGTCTATCACACGTACTCTCCCGTTTTCCTCAAAAGGAGTTTTAATCACATCAATTTCAAGATCCACGTATCGAATACGTCCAGGACCACTTCCATTGCTGGGATAGAGCTCAACACCAGTATTGATGTTCAGGTATGTTCCTTTCAATTCATCGTTTCGCGAATAATATTCAGTGACCAGAGTCATAGATCCGGGCACTACTTCTGTCAGTGCATAATCTCCATCGTCCCTAGGAACTTCAACACCCTCTGGATAATCCTGCAAAAGCTTGAGTTTGCGGCTTGTATGGCGAAACTGTCTTCGAATAATTAGTCCCCGTGAATTTGCTTCGACAACTCTTCCTTTTGTCAGGAGGATAGACCTACCATCCAGCTTCACATGTTCAATATTAATTGGGTCGTCAACTCTTGGCATATCTAGGCCAATTACCTTGTCTAGTTTAGATGTGATGTATTTCCGTTCTTCGGGACGGTCTTCAATCACCAGTTCAACCAAGTCCACCAAAGGTGCATATCCTGCGCTCTTGTAGAAATGATGCTTGTCTACTGTAGGCTTTATTTTCGCTCTGGTTTTGTCTAGTGCCTCTTTCACTTCTGCTGGAAACTCGATATCTGCATTGCTTGTCCCTTCAAAGAGCAAATCAGTCGTTTCTAATTCAGAATACTTCGAATAGATCCTTTGTGCCACATCAAGAAGATCTTCCACTTCATTTCGTAGCTCTTCTTCTGTGAGCTTCTCTGCAGCAGTTCTCCACAGAATTCCCCAGTCCTCAGTATGGTCGCGCAGCTTTCTTCCCAAGGTCATGAGATTGGCTCTTGTTTCTTGGTCCTTGATTTTGGTACTGAGTCTTACGACAGGTTCTGGCAGAAGCACTGCAGAACGTCCAGGTATTGTTATGCTCGATGAAAGAACAGGAGCCTTGCGGCCGTAGTCATGCGCACGAACTTGGACCATGACATTATCTCCCCTTCTCAGCCCCCTATCTGGAAGTAGTCCCGAGATAATTCCCAGGTCTATTCGGGTTTGTCCAGTCTTTTCATCTCTACCAAGTACAAATCCATTGTAGATAGAGCTCTTTGCAACTCGGGGTGTGCGTGTTATCACCCATCCAAGACGTCTCCGCAATACCTCAGTCAATTTTACTAGAATCGATTCATAGGCAATTGCCACAATCCCCTGAAGATCACTTCGATCCCAGATATCAACATCAGGTATCTCACTTCGGAAGGGTAGCCCAAATCTCCTTGCCACCTCAGGAGTAGGTTGCACCATCTCAAAGTGGTTCTGCAGCATTATCTGCGTTAACGACTGAGCGTAGATTCCTCTTATTCTCGCCTTAATCATAGGTGAACACTGGCCCGGGCATAAGGCACCAACATCGTACCGTCAGCGGTTTTGACTGGTCGCGTCCTCCACTAGTCTTGCTCATGCATCACGTATTGGCTCAAGATTGCTCAATACACGCCAAATTCTTGTTCGAGCAAAGTTGGGACAATTCGGATCTTGATTCGGTTCATCCAGAATTGCAATTGCATTCTGTGCTCTGGCGGCTGGAGAATCCGCTTCATTCTCAAGGGCTGCTATGGCCTCGTTGGCGGCTCGCCTGATGTTTCGGGGAACCGAGTTATTCTCTGCAATCTGTTTAAGAAGCTGTTTGCTTAAGTCGATGTTCTGCTGGGTTTCGGCGTCCATCTGGACTCACCTCTGAATTGTCTCTACGCACAAATGGAGTGCGAACAACAAGACAGAGACCTGATTTTGCGCATATCAACGTTTCCGTCGAGCTCTGTTTTCTTACCAATTGTGGAACCTCCATAGTGGATTGTCTTATATCGTCTAATACCCTCATTCCAATAGTGGCCAACATGGATAAGACAAATGACAGTTCGGTCAAGAAGATGGCTGAACTTCTCCGTCGTGGAGCAACTATGCTGGCAGAATCATGTCCACAATGTGGGTCGCCTCTCATGAAAGTGGAGGATGACATATATTGTGCAACCTGTGATAGAAGAATTGTATATGCCAATTCCGACGAAGAAGCTGAAACTCAGGCAGTTAAAGTTTTGATTCCTCAGCTCAGAGAAACTCTGATTCGAAAACTCTCTTCTCTGACAAACGTCCTCGAAACTGAAAATGATACAGAAGCACTGACAAAGCTAGCTAACCTAATGGTACTTCTTCTACAGGCTCTACACAAACTGGAGAGCATGAGTAGCTAGAACTACTCTTTCTTGGTGCCCCTTCGAAGTCTGGCCCTGCGTGCCTTTACTTCCTCAGGTCCTTTCAGGACTTTGCTCTTTCTAATCTCACAATCCCTGATCGGTATTATCTTCTTGACCTCTTCGTGCACTTCTGAAGCCAGGTCTCCCAGCAGCACTTTCTCAACCAGCTCATCAAAGACATGAAGTTTAGCATGCTTTCTTATGATTCGTTCAATGGTCTTTCTGACTGCGTGCTCTTGACTTGTCCTTGACCGAGTATTTGTGAAAACTATAACTGAGATTCGCATCAAGAAATCGTCTTTTGTCAAAATGGGACCTATCCAGTCGATTCTGGATGTGCCTCTTCTCACAAGACCTCTGAGATAATCCGAGCTCCATTCATGTCCATGGAACACAGTATTCGCTTGCTGCCCAACTACTTCAAGTATCTTGAATCGAATCTTCACATGTATTGAATCAAAATCTCCATTCAGATCATACAGTGTTGGCTCTACTGTTCGTCCGATTAATAGCTCCGGATTACCAGCAGGTGTGAGACCTATCTCTTTGTTGTCGAAATACTCTGGTGCAAGTATCTGGTACCAGACTTTCTCACGCCATTTGTCTCTGGTCCTTGCCGCTGCCTGTCTGCTCCTTGAGGACATCTGACTTTCACGCTCTTGTGAGTATTAGTGAATCCAAAGAATCACGATTTGGTCCACGGCTCAGGGCCTCTGGACCGCGCCGACATTCAACGAGTCGAATAAAAAGCTTGTGACGTGAACGGATTGAGAATGCTCGTATTCGCCCGAAAATGATGACGTTATTAGACACACCCGAGCAAACTAGATATGGGATATATCGCAGGACGATTTGGAGACACTTACTATGACAGAAATTGTATGTCCCCGGTGTGGCTACAAAGAAGTCGCTATGGTGAAAAAAGAAATGATGGGAGATGGCGGCTACAGAAGACACTTCCGCTGTCCAAGATGCAGCAATACTTGGGAGAAAAAGGGCTAATCGTTTCTACCACATCAGATTCTTGTTTTGTTCCAAAATGATTATATCAAGACCATAGGCTTTCATGCAACACATGCGGAGGTTGCCAAGCCTGGTCAAAGGCGCTGGGCTTAGGACCCAGACTCTGATATCCCGTATCAGAGGGGAAATCTCGTAGGGGTTCGCGAGTTCAAATCTCGCCCTCCGCACCACTCTTCCAATGTCATGCTACTAGGGCTTCCCTTTGTTGTACGAAAAATCAATATGATTTCTAGCTAATCAGTAGTCAGAGATTATTCGGGTGGAGGCAATTTGGAGAAGCGTTCGCGTCTGCCATATGTGGCCATGATACTTAGCATGTTGCTGCCATACGGAGTCGTCACATACTCTTCTGCTCCCCTCATAACCATTCAGGAGTGGTTGTTTCCATTCTGGTACTATGTCTACTATCTTGATTGGCCAGGGTGGTCAATTCGGATTATATTCACAGATTCTTGGTACCCTTTCTTGTTTTTTGGTCTTTTGGGACTACTGTGGTTCGTACTAGGTTTGGCTTCAAGCAAGCTACTACATGAACTCTATTTAGGCCAGATGCAGCAGAATTCACTGATATTGCTTCTCCTTGGAGCGTTGGCATCTCAAGTGGTGATGACATCTTTCGTGATGCTTTTCGTGTTCAATCTCACACTGCCTCAAGCAATCCCCCTGCCTGTCCACACAGTCCTTGTACTGCTACTCACTGCATTTGTTCCAGAAAGAAATGTGGAATAGTATCAAGTTCGTGAGTTCAAATCTCGCCCTCCGCACCAACTTCTTCTTGATTATTGAAATAGATCAATGATTACTCTTTGTCATCAATTTCAGGTAGATGACCCCCATAAAAGCCACCCAGGCCCATGCCTTGAGCAGCCCCGAGGTTTGATGCTTGTGGTGCCATATCTGAATACCTCGCTTGTGCAGAAGGTACACTAGTTTGTGAAGACATGTTCTTTCTATCTTCTGGAATGAACAAGAGAATGAATGCGATAATAACTACACTAACGATAAGCCCTATCAACCACAAGTCCAATCCAGTCAACCACCATATTGCTATTCATTTGAGTTGGGATAAACATTGTCACCAACGAGATATCTCAAATCTCGCCCTCCGTACCACTACTTCTCTCTATTGATTATGAAACAGAAAATAGATGGCGCCGGGGATGAGACTTGAACTCACGCGTGCGAACACAGCGGTTTCCTCGCACAAGAGGCTGATTCGAGACCGCCTCCATAGCCACTAGGAGACCCCGGCACGATTGTGGCAGGAGTAGTACTCTGATGTATCGATTTAACTGTAACTCTCAGATTCACTTACTCGCCTCTTCGGCCGCACGTTTCATGATGTCCATTGACAGTTTCGCAAGTTTGTCTAGAGTTGCTTGATTCTTGGCACCAATATAGACCCGGGCCTTTGGTTCA
>JAEOTX010000110.1 GCA_016839605.1 Candidatus Thorarchaeota archaeon
GTTGCCACTGAAGTACTATCTAATACTCCCCTAGAGCTTTTTGATAACCAGATCTGCGAATGATTGAGAGGACTTGATGTAGTCCTCACCGAGACCTGGAAACATCACCTGGAAGAAATCGAATCCAAGACTAATCAAATACTCAAGGCGCTCAATGACATCTTCGGGATATCCAACCCAAGAACCGGGAGCAACTGATTTTGTGTATTCCACACGCTCTTCAATGGATTGACCCAGAATCTCTGCACGCATCTTCCAATGCTTGTCGAGTTCTTCTTCGTCTTTTGTCACAAACACCCCTGGCCACGCTTGAGCAAACAGGCTCTTCCCTACTTCGTCATAGTCCCGCCCAACATCTTTGCAGTGTTTCTTCAAAACATCCAGCTTTCGTTCGAACTTGGGACGCATGAAAAGATTGCAGTAGTCAGCATATTTTGCTACTGCCTTGAGCGTTCTCTTTTCGCCATCACCACCGATGAGGATTGGAGGGTGTGGTTTCTGAACGGGTTTTGGAGCGGAGAATGCATTCTCGATTGAGTAGTGCTTGCCTTTGAAGGTGGGGCTTGGCTCAGTCCACAGGAGTTTGATTATCTGTAGAGCCTCTTCCATCATGTCCATGCGGACTTGTATCTTTGGGAAAAGATAGCCATATGCGTTGTATTCTTCCTCTTTCCATCCAGCTCCATAACCGAACCAGAGTCTGCCGTTGGATATCATATCAACCGTTGCTGCTATCTTAGCAAGTAATGAGGGATGCCGATATGAGTTGCAAGTCACCGTAGTGCCTAATCGGATCTTGCTCGTTTTGGCGGCCAATGCGGAGAGAAGTGTCCAGGCTTCCAAACAGTTTTGATCTACCGAATTCTCATTCAGAAAGAGATGGTCACTGCACCAGAAAGATTCGTATCCCATCTTCTCGGCTGCAAGAGCAATATCTAATGACTGCTTGTAGGTGTACCCTAGCTGTGGTTCTATATGGACTCCAAACTTGATCTTCATTCTTCTGTTCTCCTTATCATTCAAAGGGAGTGAATCTGATTGAAAATTCTATTGTATAACGCGCAAGTGGCATCAATGAGAGGTCGAATCAGAATCCAGCAATATCACTACCTTTCGAAGCTAGCTCAGGTAGCTCCTTAGTCTCTTTGAGAATCTTTGCTTGTACAGATTCAGAGGCTTCTTCCCTGCATGTAGACGTATAGATACAATACAAAGAACATCATAAGCAGGCCAGTAAGAGCCCAACCAATGATGGGTAAGGGCACAACGATTGTGCTCCAGACCAGTCCAATTGATCCTAGGAGTGTCCACAGAATGACCATCAGGACATACAGTTCCACATCCTTCCATAATGTAGCACGATATGCGAGAATCGCGGCTAATGCGAGCATGATGAGGAATGATCCCACAAGACGCATCGCACCCGGTTCAAGTGGCCATCCAGTGATTGCACTATAAGACTCCGGAGATATGAAAGACCATACTCCGAATATTATCGAAGTGATGAAGCCGAGTAGAAAGATATACTTGGCAAAGCTGGGAATTTCCCCGCTCATTTCTAACCACACACTTTGGTGATGTTCGCTTGTTCTTCTGCCTTCCTTATCTTTCTTACGAGCTGCTCGAAAGAGAGTCCTGTATGAGAGATGAAACGCATGATATTGTAAGAAGCTGAGAAGAAGCAGAAGATTACTTGTTGCTCTATAAGATATTCAAATAACTGGAATTCCGTTTCCATTACGTGAGAGATCAACCAATGATGTCCGAGAAATCAATTGAGGAAATTAGAGAGACTGTACGTAGCTATGTAGATGGAGTCGTGGAGTTCGATTTTAGGAAAGGAGAGAGTGCTTGGCATCAAGAGGGATTAAAGATTGGACTGGATTCGCAAGGACAGAATCTCATTACTAAAACCATTCAGCAGACAAGACCTAATCTAACACAAGAGGAAATTGATGTGGTCAGAAAGCAGATTTCACAGAATGGCACGATTGAGTCTATCGATAGAACTGGAAATGCTGCTTCGGTCAAACTCGTATGGAATTTCGAAAGAAGTGGACAAAAGAAGAGAATCACCGATTATATTCTTCTTCTCAGGAGTAACAAGGGTTGGAAAATCGTCGGAAAGATATTCGATGAGGAGAGTCTTGGCAATCATAATTCATGACATCTCTAAGTCGTCATACACCATTTTATTGACTGAAACCAATCACACAGTCTGGGCATATGCCATGCAGATCGACTTGACAGGAATCTCAACAGTATTTGGAATGGGCAGTATCATTATTGGCGTTATAGTCAGCATTCTGTCAATCAGACGTTTTTCCAGAGATAGAAAACTATCAATATTCCTCGAGTTCAACAAAATTCTTTATGATAAGGAATTCATTCAGGATATGAATGAGATTCAGACATGGACCTGGGAGCATGTTGGAGAGTTCTTTGTGAAATATGGTCCAGAGCCAAATCCTGAAGCTTTTGCAAAGTGGATTCGAGTTGAATCATATTTTGATGGACTCAGCACGCTTGTTCATAGGAAATTCATGGATGTGGACATGATCCCTGAATCAACAGCAATCATGCTCATCAGGCATCATGAATTACTTCTACCAACTGCAGATCAGTTTGCCATGGTGTATAGACGACCCAATTGCTTTGATTCAGTGAAGTACCTGTATGATAGGCTCCATAAAATAGACTATCAGTATGACAGGGAAGGGTATGAAAAGCTACTGAAAGAACATACTGAGAAGACAGAGTTTGAAGAGAAGCAAAAGGGAAATGGCGATATCGTAAGTGAGTCTGGTTGATATCACGCACTTTGCATCTTAGTCATCCTTCAACGATCCAAATCTAGTCCTTCATGATTTTGCGATGGAGAAGCGTAGTTTCAAGACTGCTATTACTCCTCACGATTCACTACGACTGTTGGATAGTCGGGTATCTTCTTCAAAATACGTTTCATACATGCCGGTACGAGATTAATGGTATCGAGCTCGTCCGGAGAAAACCATCTGAAGACGAGTTTCAAACTCCTATCTGGAGTCCAATCGTCTTCTATGCCATAGAACTCCTCCTTCCTCCAATCCCCGTCCTTTTCCTTGGGTTTGATTAGATATGTAAAATGAATATCATGGTACTTGCCTGGAGGAAATTGAGGTGCTAATTCGCTCGCTTCGAAATCGAAGAAGTTCTCCACTATCCATAACAGTCGCTCTACTTCAATCTCGAATCCCATCTCCTCAAGAATCTCTCTCTCAAGTGACTCTTCAGTGGTCTCATATAGTTTCACACTGCCTCCAGGAAGAACCCAAATATCATCCTCATCCACTCTGCTGAGTAGAATACGTGTGCCGTTTTGCATCACGCCTTCAGACCGGATATATATCCCAAAAATAGAATCGTATGGTACATTGACCATGTGGTCTTGTGTCATCGCAAACTCCGAAGTCATCGTGATGGAACGAGTATAAGAATGTCGCAGGAAGATTGGACATTGAATTCAAGCGAGCGATTCTTCATTAGATGTTGATGACTCTTGTTTTTCGCTTTCTTGTTGCTGGCGATATAACCCTAAGAAATACGGAATGAGTCCTATTAAGAGGAAAGCTAGATTGAACGACCAAGGTAGAACAAAGAAAGTCATTATAACCAAGCCAATTGAGACCGTTATTGAACCCCATATCTCAATCGGGTTGCAGTATTGTCCTACTAGACCTATCACCAATCCAATCAACGCTATTGACGCTATGACAAAAGAGCCAATCATGTCAAGGGCAGGAGTATATCCCCAGAAAGAAAGGAGCTGTAGGATCGTAGCTAATGAAATCAAGAGATTGAAACTGATGAGATACTTGTCCTCTTTCATTGCAGCCACAGATGAGTGGTCTGCTTCTACAAGAAACTTGCGGAGAAAAATAGAACAGGCTCTGGGAAATGCTTATTCTCGATAGAAACGAACAATGATTGATAGAGCTATAGCTCCTATGATAACAACAATCGCCACAATAGTCAAGATTTCTGTATTGGTGTCTGAAGGTACTAGCCCGTGAGCATAGTAGATGTCAAGTTCGCCATTTCGCCCATCGCCCCAAGCAATATGCGGGATTCCGTCACCGTCCAGGCGAATACTGTTGTATTCTCCAGGTCTTGTGAAAACACTTGAAGTGTTTGTGTCTGCAACAGCAATGGGCTCGCTGAGAACCGGATTACTTCTCTGATCACCTGTGAACTCCATTGTCCGATAGTAAATTCTGTAGCTTCCCCCCTGCTCATCATAGTACACGATATGCAGCTTCCCGTCGGGTCCAATGTCCATGTCCGGATTCCATTGATCACCAGAAACTATAGGGTTCACTCGATAACGTTGGCTCCAAGTTTCACCGTAGTTGTCGGAATATCGCAAGAAGATATCGTATGAGTCAGAGCTCTGTTCGTACTTGTCAGTCCACACAACATAGAGTCTACCCGTATTATCAAACTTGATTAGAGGAATAGTACCCCTAGAAGGATTCCCATCATCTGTGAATGTGAAATCGCAGAAATCCCCATCGTCATTGATAACCTGGCTTTCTCCAAACGTTACTCCCTGGTCCGAACTTTGTCCAAGGTAGAGATTGCCTCCAACTTCCGAATACACAACCCATACAACATAAACTTGATTCGATGAGTTCACTGTTACATAGGCATTATACCCATAAGGATCCAAAGCTGTAGACTCATGGTAGGTGTTGCCTCCATCAATAGACCGGGATAATCGGAGCGTTTCATCTCCGGATTCGCCAAGCCAATCTATGTCATTATAGACTACATAGACCACACCATCATTGTCTATCGCAATGATTTCTTTATCCGCAATATAGTCAGCGTAACTCGCCTGAACCAGTGTCCAGGTAGCGCCATAATCACTGCTCTTGGCCACAGTGATATCGTACTCGAGGTAAGCATAATAGATACTGCCTTCATGCCATGCAAGCCAGGGATCAGACTGCCCTATGAGTCCATCCGATAAGAAAGGCATGTCATAAGGATCAGTCCATGTTGCTCCTCCATCAACGGACTTCGCAAAACTAACTCTAACGCCCCATCCATTGTGTGTTTCAGCGTTCTTCCAGCCAGCGAAAATAGTACCATTATCGCTGATTGCCATTGATACTTCGACATGATGAGGATAGTTTGAATCATCCGTTGATAGCAGAATGTTTTGAGAGAAGCTCTGAATCTCGGGGGATGTGGTCTGTGTCGCCATTACAGCAGCGATAGATTGTGGAACGCCTAACAGAAGTAGTAGTATCAACAGAAGAGTGGGTTTGCGGACTAGACCACGTAATAGTTTCATGGATTTACCACACCTATGCACTGATTTGCCA
>JAEOTX010000111.1 GCA_016839605.1 Candidatus Thorarchaeota archaeon
AGGATGTTCTAACTCTGAATAAAGGGGATAGAGTAGTAGTAGAACCAACCGTCAATTGCGGAAAGTGCAAATGGTGCAAGAACGGATGGTACCATCTATGTGAGAACTCTGGACTGATCGGTTTCTATTATATCGGAGGGCTGGCCGAATACTGTTTAGCTCCTGAGGAAAAGTGCTTCAAGCTATCTGATGGTACAACCTTTGAGGAAGCGGCAACTATAGACTGCATCGCAGTGGCAGAACATGCTGTCAAACAAGCTGGAGTTTCAACTGAAGACACAGTTGCAATTTTCGGGGCTGGCACAATTGGATTATTCGCTGCTCAGGCTGCGCTTGTAGCTGGTGCTAGAGAAGTGTATGTGAGTGGCACACACACATTCCAGATTAGGGCTGCAGAGCGTTTTGGAATCGCTTCAGCAATTAATGCGCGGAAGGAGAATCCAGTTGAAAAGATAATGGAACTCACATCTAACAAAGGTGTCGATAAGGTTATCGAGGCTGTTGGAGGAGAGGCTCCAGTAATTGATGAAGGCATTAGTGTGCTTCGTAGGAGAGGAACGCTTGTAGTTACAGGCATCTTCTTGAAACCAGTACCCATCAACATGTTCAGCCTCCTGACAAAGGAAATTGTACTTACAGGTGCTTGGGGGTATGGATATTGGACGCATCTAAAAGAGTTTGAAGTATCACTGAAGCTTTTAGAATCCGGGAGGGTTGATGCTAAGTCATTGATCACTCATAGATTTCAATTAGAGGAAGCATCCAAAGCCTTTGAAGTCGCGTTAGACAAAAGGAATTCAGAGTCGATAAAGGTACAGATTGTTATCGATTAAAGGTGAGTACAGAGAGAAGGGTGATAGTGTTGTCAGATGATGAATTAACATGGGACCTTTGCAACGAGCTTGTAGCTGGAGAGATTGCTACTAGATGCCTGATTGTATCATACTTCATCCATAGACTGCCCGACAAATATGGTGCTGAGATACTGGAAGACATCAAGCAAGCTAACTATGATGCTGGGTATGTGGCTGGCAGGAATGCCGCTAAGGCAATGGGAAAGAATGATCTCGTTACACTAGGAGAGCTTTTCGGAGGAACGAATGTATTCAATCCTGAAATTGTAGAAATTTCAGAAGACAGGGCTGTTATTCATTGGCGGAGATGTCCTGTGCCTACACTTGCCCCAACATTCAAGGAGATGAACCTTTCAGAGGACTACCTAGAGACCGTCTGTCCGATTCTAGAACTATTTGACCATGGTTTCGTTGAAGGCTGGAATCCAGAACTCGAAACGCAGACCCCTCCTGATTTGGGGGAAACCGGTCTTCAGAGGGGCGGTGATTTCTGCACCGTTATCATAGCCAAGAAGAGATGAATTCTTGCATCCTATTGGAATGCAACAATCCCAGTAGATGTAATGAGCTTCTACACAACGTGAGAGTCAGTTTCAAAGAAGGCTTAACCTGTAGGCGTGTCAACATCCTTATACCATTTCTTGGATGTGCCCACTCTCGCTCTCATTTTCCACCCTCTACTTTTTGGTTTGTCTTCAAAAATGCGAAGGAGATCATCTATTCTATCATTGACCGTTTTCTTTTCCTCTTCCTTAAGCACTTCGAACTCGGACATCAAGGTCGCGACTTTCTTCAGGTTTGTAGTGACTGTGTAGTAGAATCCCCAATCTTTTGAGAGGATCTCTGAGATGTACTTTGCATTAATGGTGTTATCATCATTCTCACCAATATCATGGGCGAGAATCAGCATAGTGGTATCAATGATGTCTTTCTCACTAATCTTCACGATCTGCATCTTCTGAAGTAGCAGTTCTGCAAGTGGGACTGTTGGCTTGTCAATCTCAAGACGCTTCTTGTACTCAATCTTGTGACACATCTCCAAGCGATCAAGAAAAACATCAATATGTCTTCCATCTGCATTGTTGGTAAATATCATTCTTCCCCCAAGTGCAAAACTAAAAGACAGCATTTTGCGTGAATAGTTCTGGCTCTCCAAGAACTTCTCTATCTTGGATGTTTGTTTCTCATAGGCGACGTAGTCAATGTCTGTGATGAACCTACCAAGCTTTTCATGGAGATACGCGAAGGAAGGACTGTGGAGTCTGATAGCAATAGCTCCCATTAGTCTTAGAATGATTCCTTGCTTTTCGGCCTCTTCTATTATTCTGAGAGCCTCATCAACAAACTCCTGGTGATTTCCTCTATCTCCTTCCATTCTAAACACTTCGAAATCTCATCTCGAATTCTGTAACGTTTAAATATCTATTTCGGCCGCTGGCTTAAAGAGGTTTAATCTTGACTCGCATCTTCTTCTCCTGCGATGCTCATGGAAGCGTTCCAGTTCTTCGTAAAATGGTAAAGGTCCATGAAGCCTACAACTGTGAGGTCGTCATGATGTGCGGAGACCTTACTGGAAAAGCAGTTGTGCCTATAGTTGAAGAAAAGCCAGGTGTTTGGTGGTCCGCCCCTTGGGGACGAAAAGAGAAATACAAGTCTGAAAAGGACCTCCAACGAGCTAAAGACATCTATGAAAAGCGGGGGTTCTATTGGTTCTTCACTACCGAACCAGAGCTGGAAGAGCTTCAATCCACTCCCGACAAAGTTCAAGCCCTCTTTCAAAAGCTAATGCTTGAGCGCATGGAGTATTGGATAAATCTCATTGAAGAGAAAGTCCCGAATGATATAATGGTGGTTGTTAGCCCTGGCAACGACGATTCTGAGGATATTGATGAACTCATCAAAGGCAGCAGTAGAATCACACAATCCATTGAGCGAGTTGTGGATCTTGATGATAGACACCAGATGATCTCATGTGAGTGGGTGAACTCCACACCATGGGATACACCACGTGAATGTCCTGAAGATGAATTAATGGAGAAGCTCGAGAAAGAGTATGGTAGGATTGATTCCTACGAGAACCTTGTGTGCAACTTCCATGCTCCCCCATACGGAACGATGATTGACTTGGCTCCAAAGTTAGATGATAAACAGCAAGTAAAAATTCGGTATGGCTCTCCAGAGATGGTTCCTGTAGGGAGCAAAAGCATTCGCGACACTTTTGAGAGGTACCAGCCTCTCTTAGGTCTTCATGGTCATATTCATGAATCGGTAGGAATGGAACGCATTGGTCGGACCCTTTGTGTCAACCCGGGTTCCGCATATACACAAGGAATGCTGAATGCGTTTGTGATTGATTTACCCGAGAAATCTGGAGACGAAGTGGTTGCCGTCAGTGTGACAGCGTAATAATATCTATGCAGGTGATCGATAGTGTCCATCGACAGTGGAGGAAGCAGACGCGAAAGGAAAAAGGAAAGAGTGTCTCGTCCTGGCGAAATTGATCCTGACGATGTTCGGAAAGCAATCTATCACATTGATGCATATCGGTCTCATATATTCTACAATCTTAGCTTTGTGGAGAAGATGGTTGAAGCTGGAACCCTTGGTCGCCCCTTCGGCCAAAAATGGAAGAAGCTTAGTAGAAGACTCATCAAAATGGCACGTGGTCCAACATCGAATCCAGATACTGTCCGTCTTGCGAAGTATCAGTCATATACGGAGGCATTCTGGCAGATTGCGATTCCAATAGTGTTCATCTTGCTAATAGTTGGTCTAATAGCTCCCAATTTACCTGTTATCAGCACAATTGCTCCCTACGTGATGATCATTGCTTTTTCTGCCATGATTATTGGCCTCCTAGGACGTAATCTATTAGGTGCCCGCATTGCAAAGCATATTGAAGATTACTTCCAGAATAACCCTGAAGCGCAAAAGCTCCGAGTTGAAGAACTGCAATCAGTAGTTCAGGGATTAATCAATGAAGTGCGACGAGCTCTACATCAAATGAAAGAAGATCCTGAAGAACACTTGATTGGTATTGGACTCTTGGACTACGATTTTATCGAAGTAGTGAAGGAGCCAAGACCATGGCGGAAATACTATTTGGTTAAGATTACTTACTGAGGATTGGCTGGTTATTTTAATTCGACATAGGCGACTTAGCTTTTCTGCTTATTTATTTAATAGAAACGACAACTCTTATTACATCGATTAACTACATAGCCGATTCATCTTCTCTGATTTAGGAGTCAGAGGAGCCTACTAGAAATAGAGGGAGAGATTAGATGTCACAAGACGTACTCTTTCTTAGGCCAACATCAGGGCTGACCAAGTATTTCGGTACATGGACATCCCTGTTTGCAATAATTGGTGCAAGCTTAGGAACGTATCAATGGCTATTTGTAGGCGTATTACAGGACATGTACCCAGGTATCAACGCAGGTGCAACCTGGGGTATCGGCATGTTCTTCATGCTTCTGTATACCGTCATGATGACCCTGTTGTCAATGGCCATGCCTCGTTCGTCTGGTTTATACCAAATCTCTGCGCGAGGATTTAATCCAGTTGCAGGGACAATTGCAGTTTGGCGTGGAATAATTGCTAATCCCATCATAAAGACAAGTGAATTCTACCTCTTTCTTGTATTCTTGGGCGCTGCATTTGCTCAGTGGGGCGCTGTCACTAGTAATGCCGGAATGCAGGCACTTGGAGCTACTTTCTCCACACAGAGCCCCATGGTGCTGGTTACGGTTTCGATACTGTTGATGGCAGTGTTCTCATTGATTGCATACTTCGGGCCGTTACTCAAGATGGAACCAAGAATACAGATGGCGGGAGGTGTCTTCTCTACTATAGGATGGATATTAGCACTACTTGTACTAGTCGGCACACCAACAGCTGCTGTTTCAAGTCGTTGGGACGCAGTATGGGGTGCAGGCGCGTACACAGAAGTGCAAACAGTCGCCGCCGCTGCAGGATATGCCGCGCCGGCGTTCAGCATTGAAATGACGCTGTTAGCTACAGTGTGGCCAATCGGATTGACGTGGCCATACCTGATTCTGCTCTATGGTGGAGAAGTTTCCGATCCAGCGAAGAATCTTGTACTGACTCAGCTTCTCGGTGGTCTTATCCTGGCCGGTTTGCTCACTGCAGGTGCGGGTCTCTTCCAAGGAGTCTTTGGTACCTTCTCCAGCGAATATGCCTTGGCGGCGAGTACAGGAAATCTGACGCAAACAGGAGTCTTCCAAGGAGGTCTAGGGACATTCACTGCGACGTTAGCTGCAAATCCATTTATCTCTGGCTGGATATTACTTTCGCCAGTAATTATTGGACTTACAGCTACTCCGATAAACATGGCATGGGTGACGAGAGGATTCTTCCAAGCTTCGCTTGATAGGATGATGCCATCCTTCTTCGGCAAGCTCTCGAAGCATCATACGCCTACCTATGCAATCCTATACTACTTCTGCTTTGGAGCTCCGTTTGCATTTGCCTACGCAATGCCAGGACTAAGTGGATTCTTAGCGGTAGTCACTTCGTTAGTGGGATTATGGGGCATCGAGATGATATTCCAATCAATGGCAGCGTTACAGCTGCCGTTTATGAGACGGCCGTTATACGAAGGAAGTATACGGCAACAACCAGAAATCGCAGGATTTGCATTAGTGTCGTTACTTGGCGTAATCATACTGCCAGTATCATTGTTCCTCCTGATTGGATTCTTCCAAGGAGCCGCATTCCTGTCGATTATCTCGATGTGTGTCCAGTATGGATTCTCGGCGTTATGGTTCGTGTATTTTGCGCGACGTCTACAGAAGCAAAACATAGACATCGATGCGATTTACACGTCACTGTCGCCTGAGTAGTTTCATTCCAGCCTGAGGACTAACAACCCTCGGGCACCACCCCTTTTTTTTTGCGCTTGATTCATTTTGCGTGTTGATAATATAATGCTAGTTAAGTACTGAACAGTTTAGTTTGTTTAAGAAGAACGGCTAGAGATATAAGATGGAATAGCAATCATCCTATTTGCGCGAAGCGTTGAGTGCATGCTTTTGCATTCTGCAGAACAAGTAAGCCATCAAGAGAAATGAGGAGGAGATATGATTTGACTCCCTCGATATTTGAGGAACTCGAAATAGCTGTTATTGAAGGAGATTCTGAACAATGCGAAGAACTAGCTAAGAAGTCCTTGGATCAGAAAATTCCCCCGTTGGACGCAATCACAAATGGATTGGCAAAAGGAGTAAAGTCTGTTGGAGACAAGTTCAGCAAAGGAGAGGTCTTCTTAGTAGAACTCATCATGGCAGGAGATGCAATGAAAGCTGGCATGTCTGTTCTGCTCCCTGAAATCAAGGCTTCAAAAGCTGAGATGAAGACTCTTGGAAAGGTCATGCTCGGCACAGTGGATGGTGATATTCACAGCATAGGCAAGGACATAGTGGCGACACTTCTGGAGGCTGAAGGCTTTGAAGTCATCAATATTGGAGAGGATGTATCCTCAGAAATATTCGTTGAGAAAGTGAAGGAACACTCACCTGACATCCTAGGGCTGTCTTCTCTACTGACAGCAACGATGCCCGCGCAGAAAGAAGTAATTGAGATGCTTGACAAGGCTGGACTGAAGGATAAAGTCAAGGTGATTATTGGAGGGGCTCCAACAACCAATGAATGGGCAGACGAAATAGGTGCTGATGGCTGGGCAGGAGATGCGGTCAGTGCTGTGGAGCTTGTAAAACAGCTCGTTGGGGGCAATTGAATTACAGGAGGTATTGCATGTTCAATTTACTAGGTCGAAACGAAATATCCGATATTCATGTAGCGTCGATGGAGGTTCTTGAACAGGTCGGAGTTATGATTCAACATGATGAAGCACTGCGAATTCTTGGGGATGCAGGTGCAGTTGTGGATGATAAGACCAAAGTTGTGAAAATTCCCGAGCACCTATTACAGGAAGCCTTGCAGAAGGCTCCTGGCAGACATTTGATGGCGTCGCGAGATCCAAAGCACAACTTCGTTATTGGGGATGGAGCGTCATATTACACAAATGCGTTCGGGGCTCATTATACTCTGGATTTGGAAACTGGTGAGCGAAGACTTTCAACGGTGAAGGATCTTGAGGAATTCACACTTCTTGCTGATTTCTACCCAACTGTAGACTACATCAAGCCACACATTCTCCCACAGGATGTGTCCAAATCCATCTGGGAGCAAGAGATGGCATTGGCCATGTTCAGAAATGCAGAGAAGCACCTCAGTCTAGTGGCTTTGACTCCTCAAGGGTGGAGAGACGTAATCAAGATGTCTATGATTGCAGCAGGAGGTGAGGAGGAGTTCATTAAGAATCCGTCTTTCATTGATACTGGCTTCAATAATGTTCCACCGCTCAAGTACACCCCCGAAATTATAGACATGATTCTGGAATGTGCGAAATACAAGATACCATTCGACATCAGCACTGGTGCACTTGCCAGTGCCAGTAGCCCTGTCACTTTGGCAGGTACGATTGTGCAGGGGATAGTTGAGAATCACGCAATTGTCGTACTGACACAGCTTGTGGGACCTGGTACACCCATCATGTGGGGGTCCTGTGCTACCATTCTGGACCAGAGGTATGGGACTGCAGCTTACGGCTCTCCGGAGAACGGATTGATTCATGCAGCATTCGCACAAATGGCCCGTTTCTATGGCATACCATATTACGGTGCGGCAGGAGTCATTGATTCAAAAATACCAGACCATCAGGCAGTTTACGAGAACACCATCAACGTACTGGTTGCAACTCTGGCAGGTGCTGATGTGGTACATGATGCTGTTTATGGAATAGTGGAGGCTGGAGTAACTGCCAGCTATGAACTGTTCGGTATTAGCAATGAAATCTGTGGCGCAGTCAAGCGAATTGCCAAAGGAATGCGGGTGACAAAGGAGACTCTTGCTGCTGATCTAATAGCTGCAGTTGGGCATGAGAAGAACTACCTAAATACACCAGAGGCATTGAAGTATACGAAGAAGCATTTGCTAGAGGAGCAATGGCAGCCTGTCTTGACGGAAAGAGCGTCGCGACCTGAATGGGAGAAGAGAGGTTCAAAAGACATGTTCCAAAGAGCAAAAGAACAAGTCAAGGAGATACTCTCAAGTCATGAGGTTGAACCATTGGACAAAGATGTGGAAGCAGCCATGCGGAAGATCATAGATAAGAGAGCCAAAGGAAAATAGGAAAACATCGAAGGAGTACAGAAAATGGACGAACCCACAGCAGATGATGTTAGAAAAGTTGGAATGTCTACTGTTGCCGCCGCGCACGTAGTCTATGTGGAAACAGTGCGTGCGGAATTCGGCGAGAAAGGGCTTGAGGCACTTGCTGAAGCAAATCGGCTTCATGGCATCGAACTGGGAGAAGATGGAATTAAGAGTGGAGGACTCAGAAAAGGCGACTTCAGGTCGATATACGAGTTCTTTGCTGCGGCTCATCCTTTCTTTGGATTTGAACTTGAGATTACTGACATATCGGATAGATTGATTGACTTGAAAGTCACAGCATGTCCGTGGATTGATACCTTTAGAGCAAAAGGTGCCAATGAAGACATATGCCACTGGGTATGCAAGATTGATGAAGGCATTGCTCAAGCGGTTGACTCAGATCTCATTATGTCCATCCCACTATGTATGATGCGTGGAGATAATCATTGCATCTATAGATGGCAAAAATAACTCATGGTTCACCGCTGTCATGACCGTATATGAGTCAATTTCCGGATTTAAGATAGTTTCAACCGGAGCGCTTAATTAATCCCTGACTCACTCATTCATTAAATCCGAGATATTGAGGTCCAATTCAATCTGGAGGTCCAGGATATGGTCGATGTTAAGAAGATCACTCAGCTTCTCACCAACGTTGTTGGTTCTGAAAGAATTACGGACAAAGATTTTGATATCATTCCGTATAGCAGAGACCTTAGTCCTGCTAAGCAGAAGATGCCTACCCATGTTGTAATGCCTGAAACCCGTGAAGAGATTCAGGGCATATTGAAGGTAGCCAATGACATAGATGTGCCAGTGTATGTTAGAGGCGGTGGCACCTCACATTGGGATGCCTTTCTCCCTCAAGTGTCGGGTCCAAGTATTATGCTTGATTTAGGAAGGATGAACAAGGTTCTAGATATCAACGAGAGAGATCTTGTTGCGACTGTCCAAACCAACTGTACATGGGCGAAACTGGATCAAGAGTTACGCGAGAAAGGTCTCACCTATCTTTGCAGCGAAGCTGGCGGCCCAGCAATGACTATCGGTGGTTCTGTCATGAAAGCTGGAGGAGGGCCTCATTCTACAGCGAAGTTTGGATTCCATGGCAATCAAGACGTGATCACATTGGAGATGGTCCTCCCAAATGGTGATGTCGTAGAAACCGGTAGCGCAGCATGGCCCAGTGCAGGCAAGTTTGAACGACAGTGCTTGGGCCCCGACCTAGCTGGCATGTTCATTGGGGCAGAAGGAATACTCGGGATCTGCACCGAATTGTCTCTTCGTATTCGTCCGGCAGTAGATATCAGTGAACGATTGACTGCCACATTGCCGACACTTGATGATGTGATAGAGTTTGGGCATTACATCAATAGGCATGTAGGAGATGAGTTTCTTCAGGGCATCTACCTATGGGTGGATCCCACTGCTCCTGACGTGTTCTTCCTGATGATGGACATCTTTGGATATGAAGAGGAAATTTTTGCGCACCGTAAGAAACGGATAGTGGACAAGATTGAGCATCTTGGCGGCGAAATTGGGGACCGAGCTCCAGCTGATGATTACTACGGCCGTATTCTGACCGGTCTGACGGACCTCTTCAAAACTGGAGTCTGGCATTTCTTTGGCTCAGGCTCACTGAGAATTGATGACATCTCCTTCTTGTATAAAGTGTGGAAAGAGGAAGTGATTGAGAAGAGAGGCTACACTAAAGCAGGATTCGGTGGACAGGTCCTTCCGCGAAGATGGCTGGCCTTCATGGTCACTAATTACAAGGAGCCAGAGGAATGGGACGAACTAGTCAAGATGTGTGATGAGATTGACGAGATAGTCCTCAATGGACCTGTGGTCCCATACGGAATCGGAGGGCGAGACGGGCTTCGTCAATTCTTTGCGGCACGTGACACTGGCTACTATCGATTACTGAAGACGCTCAAGAGAACGCTGGACCCCAAGAATATCTTGCAGCGTGGAATATTCATTCCTGAGGAGGATTTCTGATGAGAATCGAGGAATACAAGGACATGATCTATGCATGCGGGAGATGCAATTTGTGTCATGGAACTGACCTCGACGAGAGATGCCCCGAACTCTTCACGCAATACTGGGAATCGGCGACGCTAAGGGGACGGATGGCTATTGCCAGGGGAATTCTAGAGGGCAAACTTGACTACTCAGAGGAAATGGCGGAGCGTATCTTTGGATGTTTCATGTGTGGTCGATGCCAAGAGGAATGCAAGAAAGCGGCTGACATCAATACTGTCGAGATTACAAAGGCTATGCGGGCTGATTTTGTGGACAAGGGGATTAAGATACCTGAAGCTGGATCCAAGATGGCTGACACCGTTGTAAACACAGGAAACATCTTCGCTGATTCTCCCGCGGTGCACACGAAATGGGCTGAGGGCTTGGAGTTCAAGAAGGGTGCTAAGACCTTATTCTATCCTGGATGCTTGG
>JAEOTX010000010.1 GCA_016839605.1 Candidatus Thorarchaeota archaeon
CATCTCGACCTAAGTCGAAGGCCTTCGAATTGGCGTCCACTGTCTTAGGTGGAACAAGTGCCAATACTGCCTTCCTCACTTCCTCTGCGGGGATTGGGAAGTCCTCACAAGCAACAGTAGCTCCAATCAGCACGGAGTTCTCAGTCCTTGCATTACCTGCCTGTATCGCCAATTCAAGGGAGTCAAGCAGAATCACCTTGTCTGTGACTTCATTGATCTTCTCAACAATCTGGTCTACAGTAAGATACCTGGACTTCTTCTCCTTATCCAAAGCCACAATTTCGGTTTCAATGACTGAAGCCATCCTGCGGTTGCTCATGATGACAACTCCTCCCTCTTTCAGATATTCAATGTACCGAAGCACTTCACTAGCTTCCATTGCTATGACCATGTCAGCCTTGCCGTAGGGTATCAAGGGGGAGATAGGCTTACCAATTCTGAAATGCACATAGATTGAACCTTGTCGTTGAGAGAGTCCATGCTGTTCACCTGTCTTGACCTCTAGGCCAGAGTCCACAGCAGCTTTTCCAAGGATTGCTGATAGAAGCATGAGTCCTTGGCCACCGACTCCTGCAAACATGATGTTGAATGTATCAGCTTTGCTCATTTCTTCACCTCCATCTGATGAGGTGCATCAACAGGACAGACCTGCCGACACTCTAGACAGCCATCACACAAGTCTGTTTGAATCATCATCTTGTGGTCACTCTCATCTACTACTATAGCTGGACAGTAGAACTCTCGAACACATGCATAGATTCCTCTACATGTTTCCTTGTCATTCTCACTCGGGATAATCTTCTGGCCAGCTTTCTTCTTGAGGCGGTCTCCATAGAGAGCACACTCGCGTCTTGAGATTATGACATTGAATCCATCCGCTTCTATGGCCTTCTTGATAGGCCCGATGCAGTCACGGGTTTCGTATGGGTCCATGATGGTGACGCTGCTAGCTCCAAGGGCTTCGAACAGCTTCTCCATGTTTATCTTCTTAGCAGGATGACCTCCCGCATCGTAAGGTGAATTTGGATTGAACTGCTGACCTGTCATCGCAGTGACTGCATTGTCAAGCACGAACAATGTAACGTTGGAGTTGTGGTGTATTAGATTGACAATTCCCGGAAGAGCCGCGTGATAGAGAGTTGAATCACCTACCATCGCTATCACCTTGTCCTCAAGAGCCATTTCCATCCCAGCTGAGACTCCCAGTGAAGCTCCCATAGCGAGCATTGAATCAGAGAACTCGTTCGGAGGTAGAAATGCCATTGAGTAGCAGCCTATGTCGTTGTTGAACACGATGTCGTCGCGGATCCTGAGTTGTTGCAGTGCCTGCCTGAATGCCCAGAGCGTTCCACGATGGGGACAGCCAGGACAGAATATTGGAGGTCTCTCAGGGAGCGCTTCCTTCAGGCGATTCGCCTTTTTCAAAACAGCATCATAGTTCATACTAATCTTAATGGAAAGCACATCACCTAACACCTTCTCCACAATAGGCACATTGTACTCTAGCATCTCAGAGAAGTGTCCAGACTTTTTGCCAACGATGTAAAGTGAGGGATTTGCATCCTTCGCTATTGCTGCTATCTTGGTTTCTAGATAGGGCGTTAATTCTTCTACTACAACGAGCGTCTGAAGCGACTTGATGTACTCAGCAATCTTCTTTTCTGGCAAGGGGTAAATGGTCCCCAGTTTAAACATAGGAAGGTTGAGGCCTAGATTTTTCATTGCCTCTTTTGTGTGCAAGTAGCAGACACCAGCAGTGAGTACTCCAATGTTTCCTTCACCCTTTTCAACAAAGTTGAATTCTGTTTTTTCAAAGTCTGCTTGAATCATTGCAGCTTTATCAAGGAGCTTTGCCTTGAGCGCACGAGCGACTGACCCGACTGTGAAATATTGCCCCTTGATATCCCGCCAGCGGTTCTTCTTGAATGGTGTTCTATCCAGCTCACCTAGCTTGACCATCCCCCGTTGGTGGTTAACTCTTGTCGTAGTCCGGATGATGACAAGTGACTTGTGCTTCTCAGAGACCTCGAAAGCCCATTTCACCATGTCATGGGCTTCTTGCGGTGTGGCCGGTTCAATCATCGGTACGTATGCAGACTCGCCAAAATATCTGCCATCCTGCTCACTTTGAGATGAGTGAGCAAAGGGATCATCTGCGATCAGGCAGACACACCCCGCGTTTACACCGACGTATCCGATGCTGTACATGGAATCACTGGCGACATTCATTCCCACACTCTTCATGGAAGTAAATGCGCGTTGACCCGCCATTGAAGCCCCAGCTACAGTTTCCAAGGCTACTTTCTCGTTTGCGGCAATGTGCATCCTATAATCGCCAAAATGGTCCAGCACCTCTCCGAATGTATCAAGAATTTCAGAGACCGGAGAACCAGGATAGAAAGCTACGATCTTCACATCTGCTTCAAGCGCTCCGCGCACCACAGCTTCATTTGATAGCATGAGCGCAGGTCCCTTGTCGGTTCGTTTTACGTCCTCAACAGTCATCAGTTCTCTCTCCATTGCAAACCTCAAAGTCAGGTTAATGCTCAAATGCGACCATTCAACATAAGCATTCGGCTATGTCCTTCAATTTGAAGCAATAGGTGAAGCTTCAAATCCATTTGCAGGACCCCATATTGTGGGGGTGTACTCCTTTGACCCAAATCATTCGCGACTTAGAAAAATCAGATATGGAGCAGGTCAACATCATCTGCTCCGAAACTTGGGGTGGCAATGACTACGTCCCAGAGATTCTACCCTCTTGGATGGAGAGTCCTGATTACATTGTCAGAGGTCTCTTTGATGAGGATGAACTCTTGTCCATATGTACACTGCAACTAGTGCCCTCAACTGATATTGGATACATATCTGGACTAAGAACAAGAGAGGAGCGACGACAAGAAGGCCACGGTAGGACTCTGTCAAGAGCTCTAATCGAGATTGCACAAGAGAGAGGAGTGAGGCGCCTACTCTACTTGACTATCAACTTCAACGAGGCATCCACGGGGCTCGCAAAACACCTTGGGTTCTCTCTTCGAGAGCAATATGGCCATTTTCATTTGTACACGCCTTTCCCTTCACACCCAACTCCAAGCCCTGCTCTCATTCCTCTCAAGGCGCATCCTGAACGTGTTGAAGAGGTGATCAGAACCTCTCCTAATCTTATTCCCCACACTTACATTCCATTTGATTATCAATTCTACCAGAAGTCCCTTGAGAACCTGCACCACATTTCAGGGAGAACGACCTTTCAGCTGATTGTGGATAGTGATGGTCAGCCTGGGGGGTTCTACTACGGCTCTCCACTACGAGAAGATCGAGGGGAGCAGAGAACTTCCTATGTTGTGTACGCAACAAATCGAACAATCTATGTAGACATGATGGCCCGGATTGTTGACGAGATAGATTCTATGGGAGCTACACGAGTCACCTTCCTTATGGGACCCAATGGCACTGAGTGGATTACAAGTCTAGGATACATAGATTCTGAAATTGGCGCATGGCCAGGCGAATTTTCAGAACGACGACTTCTGCTCTATGAACTGCAGTTTTACGAAGAGAGGAGTTAATACGCACAGGCGCTTAATTGCGGACATGACTCAGCGGTTGTCTGTTAAGATTCCAAAGGATTACAAGATCCAATTCGAGAGGAAGAATAAAGAGTACGATCTCGGCTATTCATCATTTCCAGAGTTCATAAAGGATTGTATGCGAAGGCGCTTTAATGAACTAGAGTCAACTCGCAAGAAGGACGCATAATTCGCCTCTCGATTTTTCGACGCATACTTCTTCATGAGTAGAGCATCTGGACTTCAAGATCAAAGAGCTAGCCCAGAAGTTCAGCAACTAGGTATTCTGTCAATTCTCAGCCGCCAGGACTGCCATGCCAAGGTGAATCTTTCCAAAGGATATCCCAGATATCATCCTCTGTTAGGGTTTCTGGCTCAACAACTGCCTTGTGAAGATCCTTCAAAAGAGCGTGATGTCTGATTTCATCTTCTCGAATCATCAAAGCGATCGTTTTGACCTGTTCACTTTCACTCCTGTTGGCAAGTTCTTGATAGGTCTCAATTGCCTTTGCTTCTATCTCAATGTGTTTCGCAATGCCCTTCCCAATCTTATCCCGTTCTTCTTCACTGATAAAGGGAGTTGGACCTTCCACAGCTTTTCGCAGAGCTTTTAGTAGTGTTGCATGCTTGTTAGAATCCATGGAAATCCCAAGTAGTAGCTCCTTGATGAAGACGTTGCCAAGACTGGATACGTTCTCCTCCACAATCTTGACAATCTCGAGTTCCATCTCAATTTGCTTATCGATAAAATCAAGCGTCTCTTCCTTGTTCACTCTCGTACCGCTCCTTGTCGAAGACTGACCTGCTTGACACAGTTGTCACTTAAGACTCTTCACCCATGACAAACGCTAACGGCCTCTTCACAACTTATATCAGGATTGCCGCACCAAGCGGATGTTGAACCTTGAGTCACTAAACCATAACACTCGGAGGTACTGAATAGATGGCAAAGATAGTGATTTACACCGCGCCCGAATGTCCTCATTCAAAGAAGCTAAAGAAATTCCTCTCGGAATCTGGTACTGAAATTGAGGAGAAGTGCATTCTTACCAATCCCGAAACCTTAGCTGAGCTTATAGAGGTCAGTGCCCAGAGAGCCATCCCGACAACAGTGCTTGAAGAAGATGTGTTTGTAGGTTTTGATAGACGGACTGAGAGAAGGCTCAAGCGCAAGTTGGGAGGGTAAGAGGATGTACGATCTAGTTGTTATTGGTTCAGGTGTAACTGGCTTTGGAGCAGCGATGTATGCAGCCCGATTGGACCTTTCTGTAGCAGTTATTGGCGATGTTGACGGAGGCACAATCACACTTACTGACGACGTTGCCAACTACCCGGGTTTCATTCAACTTACCGGGAAGGAGCTGGCTGATAACCTCAAGGCTCATGCCCTTGACTATCCCGTTACAATTGAAACCGGCTTAGTTGAGGATATATTCCGAGATGACCAAGACTTCTTTTATGTGATTACCTCCAACAAGACCTTCCTAGCCAAGTCAGTGCTCTTTGCAACAGGCATGAAGGAGCGTGAACTGGAAGTTCCGGGTCATGATGAACTTCGGAATAAGGGAGTTTCATACTGCGCATTATGTGATGCACCGCTATTCAAGGATAAGACAGTGGCTGTAGTTGGCGGGAGTGATAGTGCTGCGAAAGAGGCATTGTTACTTGCTAAGTTCTGTCCAAAGGTCTACATGATCTATCGTCGCAAAAAGATTCGTCCTGAACCAATCAATGGTAGGAGAATAGAGAACGAGCCCAGGATAGAAATCATCACAGAAACCAATGTCACTGAAATCCTCGGGGACTCACGTGTAGAGGGTGTAAAGCTTGACAATCCGCACAATGGGTCCGACACCCTTGAGCTGGATGCAGTCTTTATCGCAATAGGTGGCATCCCTTTCTCTGATTTGGCTAAGAAGCTCGGCATCGAGACCAATGAGAAGGGCGAAATTATCATCGACCGGTCAAGTCGAACAAATGTTGATGGAGTGTTCGCTGCTGGAGATGTGGTTGACACTGAGTTCAAGCAAGCCATCACTGGAGTTGCAGAGGGAGTTCATGCCGCATATCAAGCCTACAATTATGTCAATGAGAAGGAGTTCGCCTTCATCTGTGAAGAGAACGTCTAAAGATATCTACTTTCCAAGTGCGATTCGCCATGGATAGAGCTCTGCGTGGAATACCTTCGCTTGAACAGCAGGGTCATTCCGCATCACTTCCATTGCTACCTCATACGTTTCAGTTTGAATGATTGATAATCCTATCAAGACTTCATTGAACCTTCCCGCCATTATCAGAATGCCTTTCTTCAGTAGATCTTCGAGGTACTTGAAATGCTCTCCAACTATCTTTTCAGTACCCTCTTCGCCATAGGCAGGTGCTGGTCTAAGCATGATTACATAGGACTGTTTCTCCAGGACAATCACCTCTACTTTGCAGACCAAAATAACTTCTATTCACCAATAGCCTCGAACAGCTTCTCAATGAACATCGCCGGTGGAGTTAATCCCTCAACTGATACTGTTTCATTGAAGATAGTCTTGGGCACTCCGAAGACTTCGTACTTCTGTGTAAGCTCCTGAAATTCAAGTGATTCGATCATATCTGACTCGATAAGTGGGTTCAGTACTGCTGCTTGATTTGCAAGACGGACCATTCCTGGGCAGTATGGACATTGAGGTGTCGTGAATACCTTGATGTGAATTGGCTTGTCAATCGCTCGTATGTCTTCAACTATGTCTGGTGGCAATTGAGTTGATCCCATCGAGACGTCAACAATTGTACCAATCAATGCTCCGAATTCATGACCTGCAGCTATGCCATAGAATTTGATCTTGTAAGGCCCTTCGCCGTGAAGAACTGTCGCTGGGACATGCTCCACACCGAACTCAGATGCTTTGCCCTCTCCTAGCGGACCTTCATGAATCTCAAGCTTGATTTTATCAGATAATTCCGATATCTGTTCGGCCATACTCCTAACGTCATTACAGTACAAGCACTTCTCCTTCTCAATGAATACATGCATAGCGACTTCATGCACCATAGGTTCGAAGAGCTCCATTACCTGTGTCTTAGTTTCCTCATCAATCTCTACAACCATTTTGGACAGGCCTCTGCTGAGACCTGACTGCATTTCTAGAATATAATCGCTTTGTTCCAGCAGAAAATGGCTACTTAGCTATTGTAGACTCTTGATTATGTCCACGATAGCCTTTCCTTTGATCTTAGTGACTCGGAGTACATACTTCGAAGTCTCTAGCATGAAACTCTCGCCCTCATCAACATTTTCCATGACCTTCTTACCCATGGGACCGTTGAGATAATTAGAGTACCGCTGGACAACTCTTTCCTTATTGTTGCCCTTTTGATCATCATATGCCACTGGCATAACATCCCTGTCATTTGTTAAGGTGAGGCGGAATTCGGCATTCAACACTGAAAATTGGGGCATATATATTGTCCGCGTATTGGCAGGTATAATCCCTGTATATCGGTGAAACTATGCATGTCAGAAGGCGTCGCTAAGTCCAGGAGAGTCTACCGTCTTCTATCAGTTCCTCAAGAGCATAGGGCTTATTCTTCTGTTTCTTCAGCGACTTGTCTGAAATCAATTCGCATGAATCAGGAACCCCAAGATCCTCCAGTTCAGGACATGTGAATAGAGGGCTAAGATTCAATTCCGAGAAATCATTCTCTTGTGGGTGATTACTATGCAGATAGAGCTCCTCAAGTGCCGCACATTCAGAGAGTGGAGTCAAGTCTATTGACTCAAGCTGATTGCCCGCGATATCAAGGGCTCTTAGGTCGACGCATGCTGATAGAGGTCTCAAGTCTAATTCTGAAATCGCATTCATTGCGAGTTCTAGCCTTCTCAGATTGGTGCAACGAGAGAGAGGTTCAAGATCTATTGTGGTGAGTTCGTTTCCTCCGAGTCGAAGTATTCGAAAGTCCTCTGCGTTGGAGAGCGGACCTAGATCTATGGATCCGATTGCGTTTTGGTGCAGATATAGGAATTTAAGATTCGTACAACCTGCTAGTGGATTAAGATCTATACTTGTGAGTGAATTATACATGAGATTGAGCTGAGCCAGATTTGTGCATTTCTCTAATGGTTTCAAATCAATGAACTCAAGTCCATTAGTTTCCAGCTCTAGACTAGTCAGATTCTCACAACGTGAGAGAGGGCTAATGTCTATAGTTTTGATTTTATTATTGAATAATCGTAGTCTCTCCAAATGGGTGCACTTTGATAGTGGTGTTAAGTCAAGTGAGGTCAATTCGTTTGTTCCAAGGTTGAGCTCTTTGAGATTGGCGCAGCCCTCGAGAGGCGATAAATCCACAACTGGAATCTGATTCTTGAAGAGGTTGATGACTCTCAATTTCTTCAGTTGACCTAGGGGGGATAGATCAATCTCAGTCAGTTTGTTAGCGCCAAGCAGCAATTCTTCAATATCAGGCGAGTCCTTCAGTACATCGAGACTGATGCTGATGATGCCTTTCTTGGTCAAGTCCAGATTGCTATCCTCAAGGTCGAACTCGATTCGTTTCGTACCATCCTTGTCGGTATATTCAATGTCAATCTCGTACAACGAATCACTCTCATTTGGTCTTCATATGGATGAGTCGCAGTTGCAGCTGGTGTTTTTCAATGTTGGCCTTATTTCCTGTCACAGGGTTAATGTTTTAAATGACACATCCTCCGGCCAGAGAAAGCTTTAGGAGTTTGAAAGGCGTGGAGAAAAAGACTCTGGGAATCCTACTTCTTACTGCACCATATACGTATCAGAATAGCCACACATTTTATGACCTTGCCAAAGCCGCCCTTGAGAAAGGATATGGTGTCAAGGTCTTCCTGTTCGTAGATGCTGTGAATAATGCGAAGTTGGGGCAAGACCCCGATCCAGACATTCCAATGAACGACAAGTTTCAGGAACTGGCTGACGCTGGTGCAGAGTTCCAGGCATGCGGACTATGTACCTCCGCTAGGGGATTTGATCAGAGAGGAAGTGACTTCATCGAGGGTGTTGAAGTTTCAGGACTGACTGAGCTTGCTGAACAGATTGGCGAATCAGAGCGGTTCATCACATTTGGCATGTAGGAGGAATAATGATGGAGTTTACAGAACGCAAAGTACTCATTCTTGTAAGAAGCCGTCCCTATGGCGAGATAATTAATTTCGAAGGATGGAGAGCAGCAGTTGGAATGTTTGGAATGGACCATGAGCCTATGATCTTGTTTATGGGCGATGGAGTATTCTCACTCCTGAAATCCGCGGACGTAAAGCCCTTCCGGATGTTCAAAGCAACATACCTTGATTTCGATGGGAGAATCCTAGCAAGCAAGAAGTCATTGGAAGAGCGAAATATCAATGCAGACGAGCTCTTTGAGGAAGTAGAGCTGGCCGATGAGGCAATGATTGCAGACGCATTGACTGAAAATGAGCTGATTGTTACATTCTGAGGTGATTATGATTGAAGTTTCTTATTTGGCTCACAAATGATTGTCCGGACATTGGCGAGGTTGTCGATGCCTTAAAGGCTGGCGGACATGACATCGGAATCCTCTTGGCTCAGGATGGAGTCTATAGCATTGACAAGGGCTGCAATACTTCCAGCGATATTAAGAGTCTTGGAGTCCCTGTATTCGCAATAAAGCATCATGTAGA
>JAEOTX010000011.1 GCA_016839605.1 Candidatus Thorarchaeota archaeon
ATGGTACATAGACTGCCAAGAACCGGCCTTTCTTGAAGTAATCCTCTCGGTCCTTTAGTGCCCAGAAAAGGTGGGTCTTACCCATACCAGCACTGCCGAGTATCGGCTGGAATCGCGGAATGCCATCTTGCATAGTAAATCGGATTGCCCGGAAGATAGCGCGGTCCGCATCTTCGTGAGGGCCGGGGATATCTATTGAGTCGCGCGTATCGCCCCTTGAAACATAGCTCTTCAATGGAGGATTCTCTCTAAGGATATCCAGATACATTGCCTTGTCGAATTCTGCAACTTCTGTTGGATCAGATGTTGGTGTCATTTTATGAAATCTCCCAACCTTGAGGTGTCATTGATAGCTAATGATATGAATCTGTTGCATGATGTTCCATTACCCTTTTCAGGGAACGAATCTAATCGGTGCAGTTGAGTTTTATTCGCTTGCGATTTCTTTAACTCATAAGATATTCATATAGAATCGAGCAAAATGGTCTTCGCACGTCTATTAACTGAGAATGAGCTTAAGATGCTACTCCAGATGCAGGAGTTTGTCAGGCAAGCACATGCAGAGAGTGATAGTCATGATTATTCTCATGTTTTCACAGTCTGTCGCCATACTATTGAGATAGCTAAGAATATCGATGATGAAGTTGATCCCTTCGTTTGTATCGCTGGAGCTTTATTACATGATATCGGAAAGACCAATCGTGCTTTTGCGCATATTCATGGGCTTCTTGGAGGCACCTTGGCTGAAGAGTATCTGGATGGACTCCAAGTTAATAAAAAGCTGCGTGACACAGTAGCACGAGTGGTCATCAGACATACGCCTACGTCAAACATCCCACCGGTCACTCCTGAAGAGAAGATAGTTTTTGATGCAGATGCACTTGATCGTCTTGGCTTAATGGGACTCCTCCGAGGCTTTGTGGGAAAAAGGGGAAGCATGGAAAATATCCTAACTACATATATGGAGAAGCGGAAACTTGACTACGACAAATTGCACTATGACTTTAGCAGGGAAATGGGTGATGATTTGCATCAAGAACTGCTAGAGTTCCTCTTCATTGTTGAAGATCGTTTGCAATCCCGAATGGCATCAATCGAACATTTATTCGATAAAGAAGGATTAGTGCAGACTTCCTCATGAATAAAGCACTCAGGTGTCTAAGAACAGTCTATGGGAGAGAATGGTTGTGACAAGCTTCAAAGATTTGACACGAGAACAATTGCTGGAGAGATCTGCAGGTCATATCTTCTCCAGTGGTTTGCATGACTCTGCAAATGCTTTATGCATCGCGAACATGAAATATGGGTTGGCCAAGATCCATCATACGCAGTTTCAGCTTGGAATGGAACCAAATGCCACTTTTGTGGGTGCTCCAGATGCCACTGTGACGCGAAATGTCAGGAGGTGGCAGAGTGGGCTAGGGTATGGTGGTAAGTTAGCTTGGGGAGATGGAGATCAAAAAGTGGTGTTCTTAGATTCCATGCCTAATGCTTGTGGAATGCTTGTTGGGGGTCTTGAAGTTATACCCACTATGGATGCACTTGTTGAGAATATCAGCGCATTTCTAAGTACTGAAGTGATTATAGATGATGTTCCAATAGAATGGGATTTTGCAGTCAGTAATCACTTCATTGATCTATTTCGATACAAGCCAGTTGGCAACAACGCTGAGGCCCCATTCAAATATGTCTTCATAATCCATGGCTCTGTGCCTGAACTGAAGGATGACAATAACACTAAATTTGGTTTTGGGCTATATCACCATAAAAGCGCGATACTCAGAAACATGGCTGAAGAGATTGAAACACCCTTCGGAAAGACCACGGTTGTAACGGATGGCGAGGCATCAGAGTATCTCCAGTTGAACGACTTTGCCTGTGAAATCAGCCAAAAGAAGCGTCTTCAGGCGGCTCAGGCTGTATTTGGCGACTTCTCAGAGATATGCAATCCTATACATCAAGGGTTGGTAAATATGAATCAACATCTGCTTGGCTGTCAGAATACGAAGGATAATAGTAGCAGTGGTTTCCTCCCAATCGCGCTTCGTGCTGACCTGCCTGCATATCTAGTTCGTGGTCATCCCAACCTCGATGAAGATACGATGGAGCATCTAGGGTTCACTAAACGTGCGGAGAAGCATGGAGTAACACACAGGCTTCTGAACGCCAATATACTTCCACACGGAGGAGGATACAAATTCTCATCAATTCTCGGTATAAACCGAGTTATTGAAACGAGTAGTGGAACAAGATACTACGTCACAGACATGGCAACTGGTCACGAATCCGAGAGGGTCTTCTCTAACCCGCGTGAATTAGAGTTCACATATCGCGGCCGAGAAGTTGTCAGGCGAGCCCTAGATTTGAATATGTGTGAAATAGTTGCAAGATTGATGCCTCGAATCGTTCTCAAGATCTAATCCCACGGTTAGACTGATCTTCAGAGGAATCCGCATGGTAGTGAAACGTAATCATAAGAAGCAAGAAATAGAAGAAACTAGCCGCCTCCAATAGGTGGAAAAATCACAACGAGGTCGTCTTCCTCTAGTGTTTGATCATAATAGATTATACGCTCCCCGTTGACCATAACAATCTGTACCTGCACTTCTCTGATGCCAAGTTTCTTGATCAAGTCACTCACCGTATTGCTCTGAATATCAACTTGAAAGAAGTCACCTAGGTCGTTGTCTTTGGGTGCGAATTTCCGCAAGCCAGCATATAGCTTCACATTGACCATCAAGGACCTCACCTTGGCACCAACAAGAGCTTCCATAATTCATTGACAAGGTTCTACTTAAGCTGACCGCCACATAGCAGTCCCAAGCTGATTGGGTATAACTCGATTCTATCACCGGGCTCAATAATATCACTTGGCTTGGCCAGTATTCCATTGATGTAACAATTTCCAAGCTCTTTCTGGTCCAAACCCAAGCTGGAAATAAGATGACTTGGTGGTTCACCTGGCACCGACTCACGAATGAACATGGATTCGGGATTCTGTCGACTGACAATAACAAGTTCTCTGAGGCAATCTTGGAGATGTATCTCTATCATTCTGAACTCATAGATCATTGTATCTTGATAAGCTCTGAGATACTGGCTAGTCGGAAAAAATGGTTCCGCCTAAGAAGATACTCCATCAGATGACGAGCCAACAGAAGCTGCTTCTTCCCAATCAAAATTAGATTCTTTGGACTCATCCTGCCGTGGAGAAGGTGCTTCTTTCGGAATATTCTCCGCATGGAATTTGAAGTTAAGATTCCCCTCACCTTCAGCGGA
>JAEOTX010000012.1 GCA_016839605.1 Candidatus Thorarchaeota archaeon
CCACTCAGGTCCTCAAGGGTGAAAGTGAGTCAACAACGTCATCTGAAGAGGAAACAGAAACCGAATCATCCGGTGCATCTGAAGAGATGACCAATGAGAGCGAAGCATCTGAGGAAGCGAATGCCTCTTCCCCTAGTGAACAACAACAACAAGAGGACCACGAGACCTCGCAGCAATCAGAGGAGTCAGTTGCCCAACGAATGCCAGAAATACAGCAGGGCTACTCCGCAGAAACAGAGCCTGACCGGGGAACCCATACAGAGGGAAGCGAAGTCACTGAGTCAAGACGACGGAGTGTCGAGCAGTCCACACTTGACGAATTCGAGGATGCAGAAGCCTCAGGTGATGCTTCGGAAGACTTGAGAACTGAGTCAACAGACTCTAGTGAAGAGTCGGAGGAGCGCCGTGTCGAACGTGTCGAAGAAATCGAGCGCAATATTGAGGATACAGAAAACCCCGACGCACAAGAAGCCACTGAACCTACCGCAGATACAGATAAAGCTGAGGGATATGCAGACACAAACAGCGAGGTCTCTCATGATAGTCATGATGAAGCGGGAGAGCTTGCAGATTGTGAAGGTTCTGAGGACACGATGCATTCCGCGGAAGGGGGCGAATCTTATGAAACTGGCGAGGAACAGCAGGAATCCGTGTCTGAAATCGAGGCTACACAAGAGCCTGAACACGAGAGTCATTCCCGAGAAGAGGGAGCGACTGAGGCTCAAGAAGCTGAGGAGGTCGTTGTGGATTCAGAGGAGGACCAAACCGAGTCCCTGGAAGACGAGAGTGAGACTGAGGAGTGGCGGATGCCGTCGATGCTTCCAGAGAACTACTCGTTCGACATATTCCCAGAAACGGAGGAGGAGAACTTCAGACCTGCACTCCTGTCTGAAACTATACAAGGAATCTGGGAGAGCCTCAGCGATGAGGAACGGGAAGAGATCAGACCTTTCCTACGGAAGGGAATCGAGAGCGAGGAAGACCTCGAGGAGGAGCTTGAGAGATCGCCAAGTGTGAAGTATTCTTCTGACTTTGAGGAGGACCTGGAGGATGCACGTGCCTACCTCCTACTTTCGGCGGAGGATCGTGCCCTCACGGAAACTCCCCGACTCTTGGAGCGGCTGATGAATCTTGAGGCTGAGCGCCGCTGGGCTGAATTGCTCTTGACACAGTCTGTTGAGAGCATCATTGATGACTCCGCATCAATCGAGTCTGAGGCTGAACCGGTGCCGGGGTCTAGAGGAAAGCCGCGCGAGATTCGGTTGCACGAGCCTTCCATCGCAGGTCATGCTGTCCGGGATATCAGGACAGTGAGAAGACTACTCAAGAAGCACTACCCAGGCATGCTTGAGCGTTCTGATATCGACAGTCTGTTGAAGCAAGTCGAGGACCATCTGCGACTCATTGCGAGACTCTCTGGAAGAACAACAGTGTCCCATAGAGAGCTAGCTATTATCTCAAAGGAACTCGGAATCAAGAAGGGCAACTCGTATGACTGGGTGTTGAGAGGTCAGGTGCCCAACTTCTACAAGATTCTGGAACAGGCGCTGTCAAAGGAAGCCGCCGCCGCAGTTTTGGATAAGATTCGAGAGTTACTAGGGTCCATCACAAGCTGGACCGATGTTGAAGCTCGACTTGAGGAGATGTATCCTTGTGGCGAGTACAAGCAGGGATTCAGGTACGATGTCCGCAAACAGAGGGTCAAGGACTTCTTCAAGTATATCGCTGAATTAGCAAAGAGTGGAACGACGAAGGGCATCGCCCGGCGGGCTGGAATCAAGATTAGGGTTGCTCGGGCTTTCTCCGATGGGGAAATCCCCTGGCTGATTCGGCATGTGCTACCTGTGGGCTCAATGAGCGAGCTCATGACCAAGGTACAATTCAAGATACCACAAATCCGCAGGATTGATTTGCGGTCGTTGCAGGAGTTTCATGATATTGTGGATCAACACTTCCCGTGGCTATTGGAGCGGAAGGACTACAAGAGACTCATAAGGCAACTCGAGGCCTTCTTTAGACTTGTAAGACGATATCGTGGTGTGGAGTTCTACGCTCCGAGTGACATCTACAAACTGGAGAAGGAGCTTGGTGTTTCTCGAGAAACTATCAGGGCTTGGCTTATTGGAGAAGCCCTTCCCATGGTCTTTGATATGTTAGACAAGGGGCTCTCAATTGAGGAGGCTGAGGAGAAGTTCAGGGAGATCACTTCGAGGCTTAACGGAGTTGAGTCATGGTCTGAATTGAGGCGGCGTACGAAGACGTTCTATCCACAAGAGGACACAGAGCAGTTGCCAACCTATCAAAAAGATGTGCTTCATGCAAAGGCTTTCTTCAAGTTGTTGACTGCATTAAGGAAGGGTGGCCTGCATACTGATATTGCAGCGAGGGCAGGTCTTAGCGTCGCCAAAGTCAAAGGGTTGCTCCATGGAGAGGGATTTCCATGGCTTGTTAGGACGGCAACAATGATTCCTGCTGAAAAGCCGAGAAGGGGATACCGGTGGTTGCCCCTCATAATGGATACCCAAAAGCGAATGAGGGCTTGGATTCAGGTTCCTAAAATGATTAGAGGACTCAATGAAGTCGTTTCTCTGCAGAAGCAACTCATGCCCCTAAAAGGAAAATCGATGAAGAATTGGAAGAAACGGTTTGGCGATTTGGAGTTTGTTGAAGCCTTTATGTATCTTCTAGGAGCTTTTACATCTGATGGAACAGTTGGTCGAAAGGAAGGAGTATCTACACGACTAGGCATTTCCTTGAGTAAAAAATACCCATGGAGCGAGGCTTTTGGTGAGCTGTTCTGCTACTGTCTTGGGATTTTGGGGATAAGAGCAAAGAGAGAAAAAGATACAGTGGATGAAAATGGTAATGAAAAGGCAAATTGGAGTAGTAATCATTCATCACTTCCAATTTGGATCATAAGGTCTGCTTTGGGACTTAGGAGAGGGCAGGCAAAAGGCAAACAATCTATCAGTGCAGATTGGATTCTCAAGATGTCAAAAGGAAACCGAATCTCTTTCGTGCAGGGTCTCGCTGATGGTGATGGTCATGCCTCAGTGAGAGGTCTATCTGCAGGTATTGCGACAAAAACTAACAAGGAATTCATTCTCAAGCTCCTTGCCTCTTTAGGGATTGAATCAACTTCATATTCTAATGGAATCGTGTTCAACAAGAAGGATTCCCTGCGAAACGCATCACAACTGCCCTTCTTTCGTGCTGCTGATGGCCGTCAATTCCGTCTAGAGGAAATCATCCGAATGATTGATTCAATGGATTGGGCATCGGTTTCTGCCGACGAACGTGTTCTCATTATGAATCTACATTCCGAGGGCTGCACAGCTGGTGAGATTAGCAGCATCTTATGGGAGAAGTTAGGAAGAGCAAGGCGTACTCCCACAATAAAAAAGGCGATTCGCGACCACATTGGCGATTCAGCATAAGATTCAAAACGTGGCAGTATAGTCATGACGAATTATCTCAGAGGCGGGTAGCGTCATGACTAATGAGAAATTTGAGAAGCTCAAAAAAATGCGTGAGAAAGCCAAACTAGCAGGCGGGGAGGAACGCATAGCGAAACAGCATGAACGTGGAAAGTATACCGCGAGAGAACGCATTGAAAAACTTCTAGATCCAGGTTCATTTGTTGAGATTGATGAATTTGTGATAAGTCGAATTTCGGATTTTGGGATGGATAAGAAACGAATTCTAGGTGATGGAGTAATAACCGGTTATGGTGCTATAAATGGTCGAAAAATCTTCATCTTCAGCCAGGATTTCACCGTATTCGGAGGGTCGCTGTCAGAGAAGTACGGGGATAAGATCTGCAAGGTCATGGATTTAGCTATGCAGGCTGGAGCTCCTGTAATAGGCTTGAACGATTCAGGCGGAGCTCGTATTCAAGAAGGAATTCTGGCGCTGGCGTCATACTCCCACATTTTCGAACGCAATACCTGGGCCAGCGGTGTCATTCCCCAACTATCCGCAATTTTAGGTCCTTGTGCCGGCGGAGCAGTCTACAGTCCAGCTGTGACCGATTTCACTCTGATGGTGAAAGGCACATCACACATGTTCATCACTGGCCCTGAAGTCATTAAGACAGTCACAGGGGAGGAAGTCACATTTGAGGAACTCGGAGGTGCAATGACACATGCGTCAATCAGTGGAGTGTCACATTTCGCTAGCGAGGATGAAGACCACTGCTTTGAACAAATAAGGATGCTGCTTAGTTACATTCCGAGTAACAATCTAGAGGACCCGCCAAGAGTGATGAGCGACTGCTCACCTGATGATGTCGATGAATCAATCGATGAGGTAGTCCCTGATGACCCTAACAAGCCCTACGACATGAGGGATGTCGTCACAAAGCTTGCGGACAATGGGGATTTCTTTGAAGTTCATGAGCATTGGGCTAAGAACATGATTGTGGGTTTTACCCGCTTCAATGGATACTCAGTCGGTATAGTAGGAAACCAGCCTGCTCATCTAGCTGGAACACTCGATATAGACGCGTCGGACAAGTGTGCCAGGTTTGTCAGATTCTGTGATGCATTCAACATCCCGATTATTACATTCATGGATGTGCCCGGATTCCTTCCAGGAACGGCACAGGAATGGGGCGGCATAATTAGGCATGGCGCGAAGATTCTGTATGCCTTTGCAGAAGCGACTGTTCCGAAGATTACAATTATCACAAGGAAAGGCTATGGTGGAGCCTATGATGTGATGTCATCAAGGCACATTGATGCAGACCTTGTTTATGCTTGGCCTGGATCAGAGATTGCAGTAATGGGGCCCGATGGCGCTATCAACATCATATTTCGAAAAGAGATTGAGAAGGCAAAAGACAAAGAGAAGAAACGTGCTGAGTTAGTGAGGGAATATCGGGAAAAATTCGCCAACCCATACGTTGCTGCAGGGCTTGGCTATATCGATAAGGTAATCTTCCCACATGAAACCCGACAGTTGATCTGCAGTGGACTTGACGTTTTGGCGAGTAAACGAAAAAGCAGACCCCCCAAGAAGCATGGGAATATACCTCTTTAATTCGTTTCAGACATCAATTCTGGAGTTGACCAAATGAATCGCGTGGAGAGATTCATAGAATCACTCAGTTCAAACGTGAAGTCCTATAGAATTAAGAGGAAGCTCGAAAGAGCATATGACCCTGACATTGATGCCAATCAGTTGGCCAAATACCTCATTATGAGAGTGGAGCAATCAACCAAGGAATCACTTGAGGTTTCTAGCACTAGCTTTGAAAGCACTGGGCGTGCTCTTAGATATCTTCGAAACATGGTTCCAGTTGCTCTATCTTCCCTAACAGAAAATGAAATGGAACAGGCAATTGTTCAATATGGGCAACCATTGATTCGAGTATACGAATCATTGAATCTATTGGATGATGCCCTCCTACTTGCGATGGCTGGTCGTTATACATCATCGTTAACAATTCTGCGTTCTGCTCTTGAATCTATGATTGTTGGTGGTTTCTATCATGGGTTAGCAAACTCGGATCTAAGAAACAAGGCGTCAGAACTACTTGGCCGTAGACGAAGATGGCCATGGTCTATGCTCGAACTTATTGCCAATCTTACAAACTCCTACGAAAATGTAAGTGGTATATCTCTGGAATCAATGATTGAGAATGAGCTAGTAAATCAAGATCCGCCACTGACTCCGCCTACTCTTCGATTTATGTTGGATGTTGTGATTCATATGTATGAACCTACAATTCTGCCTAATCCCCTCCAACAGATTCATGAAGAGCTTTACGAAAATCTCTCTGTTTATGCCCATGTTATGAGCGATGGCATGACCATTGTGCAACATGGCTTGGATGAAGAGCCTGAATTTGATAGTGGAAAAGTATCACTTGACTTAATCCACAAATTCCAAGGTTATTTCATAGGTACCCTTGACATGGTTGGTGCGCTGTACTATACTTTTACTTCTGACCTGCACGCATCTCCCCGAGTTAGGCAATTAATTATCCAGCAGGACTCACAAGTGCATATGCATCGCGAGGGGCTGGACCTTACTTTTGATGCTCTCCGATCTGCAATCGGTCTACGACGAGTTTAAGCAAACTCGTTTAATCATTCGAAACTGGGGGAGGACATCCTCCTTGAAGCTGGATTTTCTCCCAATCTACTTCCCAAAAAGGGGCTCCTCGAACTAGCAGGGCGCTTTTCGTGGCAATGGCTCTATTTATTGTCTTGATAGTCTGGATATATCGCTCACCTTCCAGCCTTTCCAAGTCATCTGTGAATCCTACTACTATCATATCTAGGTTCTTCTTAATGTAGTCAAAGTCGAATTCATCAGATTCGAATCTTCTTCCTCTGCAAAGCCCTCTGACTTTAGACGATTTCCCCTTGAAATCGAATCTAAGTCCCATTTTAAAAACATCCCAGAAACAGCCTCTCCATTTGCGCACATCACAAAAGATTGTGCCTCTAACTGATGACATTTCGACTCGACACAGGTCTTTCTCATACCTTATTTCTACTGACTCGCTGATAGCCCAATCAACAGGTCGCTTTTCGGGGAATAGGGTTCCCTCAACGAATCTTGGGATATTACTGGAAACATTCCTCGAGGGGCGCTTTCGAAAACGGTCAGGAAATGGCATTCCCTTCTTCTGAAGTAAATCTGATGAATATGCTCTGGCGAGAATATCTTCTCGATTGGTAAATGCAATTTCAGAAAGACGTGAAAGCACATCTTCTGTCAATAAATCCTCTGGGAGCAAGTTGAGCGCTTCAATGGTTCCAAACCTAACCGAATTCGATTTATCTCTTAACAGATCCAAAATAGGCAACTTGGCTTTGTTAGCAAGCTTTGCAAGAATAATCCCCAATTTGTATGAAGATTTGGTTTTTCGAATAACATCTAGAAGGACTGGCAAAAACTCAATTCTTGGCTTCTCTTCAAAAGCTTTAATGAAACCATTAACCAGTCTGTTATTCTTTGTTTTCTTAAGCAGTGACTTGATGTTCTTGAATGAATCTTCTCCACTAATCATCATCAGTGCTGATAGCATCTCCTTGGTATGAAAGCAGACCTTCTTCTTGCAAGCTTCAAGCTTCGCAGTCAATCGGGGGACCACATAGGGACTATTGAGGATACCAAGGGTGCGAATCAATAATGGATTGGGAGACCTATAATGAACAACGTTTCCTCCTTCTCCCAAAGCAATATCAACAAGAAAGCCAAGTTTCGTAGGATATTGAGTAGCCCATTGAATTGCTGATTCAATAATCTCCTCCTGTTTGCGAGCTCTCTGTTCTCCAGTTAATGCATACAACTCACGTTTCTTTGAGTCAATTCTCAATAATTTAGATTCTGCATCGTCTAATCCAGGGCTCATTCTACTAGCCAGAAGCAAAATTCGCAATTTAAATCTGAGCTAACGCGAACCGTTGCTACTGCAATATTTTCAGACTGAATACCTGGGCGAGCGGAGTGATTCCGCAGATCTCTGCGATAATGGGTCCCTGCGCAGGCGGGGCAGTATACAGTCCAGCAGTCACTGATTTCACATTGATGGTCAAAGGCACCTCTCACATGTTTATCACTGGACCCGAAGTTATCAAGACTGTCACGGGTGAAGAGGTCACCTTCGAAGAGCTTGGAGGCGCAATGACCCACAATAGCGTGAGTGGTGTTGCCCAGTTCGCCAGTGAGGATGAGGACCACTGCTTCGAGCAGATACGAAAGCTCCTCAGCTACATGCCTAGCAACAACTTGGAGGACCCTCCCAGAGTGATGAGTGACTGTTCACCTGATGATTTCGATGAGTCGATTGACGACATCGTGCCTGAGGATCCTAACAAACCCTACGACATGCGTGATGTTGTTGCTAAAATTGTCGACAATGGAGAGTTCTTAGAGGTTCATGAGCATTGGGCGAAGAACATGATGGTGGGCTTTGCTCGGGTGGATGGAAGGTCAATAGGCATTGTTGGCAATCAGCCTGCTCACTTAGCAGGCACTCTAGACATCAACGCGTCAGACAAGTGCTCTCGATTCGTCAGGTTCTGTGATGCCTTCAATATCCCGGTGGTCACATTCATGGACGTCCCGGGTTATCTACCCGGAACTGCACAGGAATGGGGCGGCATCATTCGTCACGGTGCAAAGATTCTCTATGCGTTTGCAGAGGCTACAGTTCCCAAGATCACCATAATCACTCGGAAAGGCTACGGCGGCGCCTTCGATGTTATGTCTTCTCGGCACATAGGAGCGGACCTGGTGTATGCCTGGCCTACTGCAGAGATTGCTGTAATGGGTCCTGACGGAGCAATAAACATCATCTTCCGCAAGGAGATATCTGCGGCAAAGAACAAGGAGAAGAAGCGTGCCGAGTTAGTGAAGGAGTACCGAGAGAGGTTCGCTAATCCCTATATTGCTGCAGGCTTAGGGTATATCGACAAGGTCATCTTTCCGCACGAAACGAGATCATTGATTTGCAAAGGCCTTGATGTCCTAGCGAGCAAGAGACAGAGTAGGCCTCCAAAGAAGCATGGCAATATGCCCCAGTAATTAGGACGACTAAAGAGGGGGCATCGCAGGAATCTGAATGCGGCCCGCAAACAAGAATGCAAGCATAAGTATGATGAATGCAAAGATAATAATCATAATCAACGAATTCAGAGAATCCTGAATAGCTTGCACTCTCTCTTCAATCTCATTTGCCCGTTGGAATTGCCTCATGAAAACACAATGTCCCCCGAGCTCTACACCGTCTTCATCGATTAACCTCACCCACTGCATGCATTCATTCTTCTTACACACGTCTTGCTGGAAAGGGCAGTCAAACCTCTCCTCTTCAGACAGTATGTTAGGATATTCTTTCGACGACATTTCACTTACCTCCATTAAGACTCATCAGTCAGATATCTTTTACAATACTTCATTTCCCTACATGTTCCTGAAGGCATCATTCTGGCTTAATGCCAGATGGGCTTCTACTGTACAAATCACTCATTGATGGTCTATAGGCCTCGAATGACAATAGTGAGATGCCAGTATACCTAAAGCTAGAAACCATGAGTCAGAGGATTGGAATCGTCGATTTTGAGATTGGTGCGGCGGCAACCCTAGTGCTCATTCACGCCCAGGATGCCATGGTCATCTTTCGTAATGCGGTTTCTAGAGGTTCTATTAAAGCTCCCTCAATTCCATTTGGTTTCAGGCTAGATAACCTTGAACTGCTATTCCGTATATGCTTTGTGAACCTCAATTATTTCAACGTGAGGGCCGTTCACTGCCAGGTAAGGGGTATATTACCAAGTCAGTAGGGGACAGAGCAGACCTCCCAAGAAACATGGTAACATGCCGCAGTGATGAGTTGAATCTCGGGACTCAAAATTGGTGAATTTTAGGCCTATCTATCTACTTCGAACATTGATGTTTCTTGGGATTAGTTGCTATTGGATAGATTTGTCCATTTGACACCCACTTTTTTCAAGGCATACTCAATTTCACTCAAATAATCACCATATACAACTAGCCAGTGAAATCCTTTCATTTCATGTAACAGTTTCTTCCAATCACCCTCGATCTCTATGTCTAATTGAGTGCGGCATATTTGAAGAGTTGGATTGTCGATTATTCTTCCTCTGAATCCAATCCATTCGTTTCCACTAAACGAAGGATCGATAACAGTAACTACTTGACCTTTCTTCATCTTTACTTGTGGTGCTGCTCCATAATCAGATTCAAAGTGAGTGAGAATTTCCACTCTTTCAAGGTTTGAGCCATCCATTCTACGCGGTGCTGTGCAATGTGCAACAGTGACTTGACCTTTATGAGGTAAGGTAGGGTCGACGAAGAAAACAGGTTTGCTTGAAATAAAGTGCAAAAGAATTCCTGCCGGAATAGCGACAAAGTCGGATTCACAGAATGCTAGGTATCCAGAATCATTGAGTAAACAGATGGGTAAGCAAGCAGTCGTTTCAGATATTGGCATAACAATTGACATACATCCTGCAATTGTAAGGATGTGTGCGTTATCTTCTTTCAATAAGTCTTTGAAAACTCGTTCAAGTAGAAATGCATTGATTACGAAATTCTTGTCTGTTTTAAGCTCGACTTTACTATTTGACAAATAGTTCTCTGCATCTTCTTGAGCCATTTCAATTGCATCGGTATCTGCCTTCAATACCTCGATTCTATTCGCTAACTCCTGATAGGAAACAGTTTCTATTTGAAAATCCCATGTTTCATTTGCTTTCTGTACAGCTTCCTCCCCAATACCCCATCCTCCAGGTGCTCCTATCGAAATGACTTTTGCACCAATTGCATATTTCAGCCCTACTAGAGCCCTTAATTTCTGGAAGAGTTCTTTGTAATCATCAACTACAATATCCTCAACAATGACAGGTTGCAGGATCTCATCAGATACACTTTTTCTTAAGAACCGTGGATGGATTATTTCGTACCAGAGATAGTCTTTCCTGAGGAAGAATATTATTGGCATATCATATGACGACAACTGTTCTAAGGGCTCAATCGAGTCAATTTCCTGCACACCAGCTGCGTATACTAAAATTACATCTGCATTGATGTCTAGATTTCTTATATCTTCAACAGTTTTGGTCTTGCTTAAAGGCTGAATTCGTAATGGGAACCTAGCCTTATTTTGTAATTCTAGTAATTCATCCTTAATTCTCTTAATCTCGCTGTCTGCATCAGCTTCAGATTGAATCCCTCCCCAAGGTCTCCAACTAGTTTGCTCCTTCTTCTCGTAAACCCCATATAGAAAGATTGGTTTTACTTGAAAATCGAACATGAGCAGGTAAAAAGGTCATGAATACCCAATAAATGTGTTCAGACAAGAGAGAACGGAATCACTTCTTGCTCTCTTTTCATGACTCTGTCTTAGGTAGCATCATCACCATGCTGGTGCCCTGTCGATAATCGCCCTTCACACGGTCTTCGACCCAAATCCTGCCACCATAACGATTCATGATACGTCGGACAAGAGTAAGGCCTAGTCCGCTTCCGCGCTTCTCTCTGTCCCCAAACCGGGCGAGAATCGCTTTCTTCAAAGTGTCGTTGATTCCTGGGCCCCTGTCCTGCACTCTTATCGAAAGAAAACTCTCACTTTCTGATTCATCTGCAGCGACGTCGATGACCACTATGTCATTCTTGTCCATTCTTGCAGAGTTATGAAGTAGGTTATAGAAGACATCAACTAGAAATTCATCAGCAATTACTGAGTATTGCTCATTGCTGAAATTGGTGTTGATTCTTATACTCATCCCCGGAAACGAATCCTTGACCATGTCAATTGCTTCTGTGAGTGCAAAATGTGGATCTAAGGGGACCAGCTTGGACTTCTCTCCAAGAGCAGCCAGTTTCTTAACATTGGTCACAAGCTTTGCTCCTCTCTGAGTCTGCGCCAGAGCTGACTTTGCCAGAGATTCCAGCTCCTCGGATAGGCTTCCACTATCAAGCATAAGCTCCATACTCGACATGATTCCCTGTTGCAGATTGGAGATGTCATGAGCCATCAGATCATTGTAGAACGCCGCTGTTGCCACAGCCTCCTCTAGTTGGCTCTCTGTCTTTTTCCTCTCAGTGATGTCTCTCGCAATACCAAGGATGCCAACTGGCCTGTCCTTATCATCTCGCAGAAAGACTCGTGAAATTTCAGCCCAAATTCTTGCTCCATCTTTTCGTAGGAATTCCAGCTCAAGAGGAGGTGCATCATACCCATCCTTTCCAACCTCTTCTTCCAGTGCAAGTGCATCATTCAGAACTGCCCGAGCTACCTCGACTGTTTCCTTTGGCATTAATGAGCCTACGTCTACACCCATCAACTCTTCAGGTAAGTAACCTAGCACTTCCAAACTCGCCGGACTGATGTACGTGAAATCGAAATTCAAATCTATGGTCCAGATAACATCCTTCGCGTTTTCTGCGAGTAATCGAAACCTCTCTTCGCTGGACTGTAGAGCATCCTGAGCCTGATGCCTAGCCAACACAGTAGAAAGCATTCCTGCTATAGTTTGAAATAGGGCTTGGTCTCTGTTTCCAAGCCGCTTCTTTTTCCGAGCAGCTATATTCAGGACACCGAGGAGTTCTTCGTTTGCTCCAATTATTGGCCAGAAAATTATAGCCTGAATTCCCATCTGTTCTAAGAGTGACCTTCGAGAATCAAGAATCGAGCTCTCATGAATGTCTGATTCGAAAATGGGCTTCTTCGTTCGAGCAACATGTGCAGCGAGGTACTCTTGATCATCAAGAGGGACCTCACTCCTCGCACCAGCAGGGATGCCAACGACAGCATGCAATTTTAGTACTTGATTTCCTTCGTCGTATAGCCTAATGGTTCCAAGGTCGAATCCCAGAATGTCCACCAAGCCGGATATAATCCTGTGACTAGTGGCCTGTGTGTAGGTTTGCTCTAATGCAGCCTCTGCAATCAGTTGGAATGCCGCTCGCTCCCGTTCAAAGGCTCTTCGCGCCTTGGTGGACTCTGTTATGTCCATCATTGATACAAGGACTCTATTCAACGACTCTTTACTCTCATTGGGGACAGAAAGATTGAGCAGAATATGTCTGGTATCCCCTGTGACTGTTTCCAAATCAACAATTTGCCTAAACCTAGTTTCACCTTCTGAAAGAGCTATCAGTTCTTCCCGGAAGATATCGTATGCATCTTCCTCTAGGATGTTGCGCAGACTGCCAAGGAGTAGCTTCTCATCCTCTACGCCCTGCAGCTTCAAGGTTGCCCTGTTTACCCTGACGATCTCAACTAATTCCGCACATTTCAGAACATCATCCAAGTTCTCTTGAAAGAATTTTCTGAAATCAGTGACCCCTGAAGCCCTCAGGCTATCGAAATATTCCTTCACTTGTGAGAAATCTTCTTCCCATAAAGAAACTGGAGAGTCCTCAAACAAGGTTAGATAGTGACTCTCAGTTTCGTCCATCAATCAATCATCTCCAAGTTACTATGCTGCGAGTGTGGTGCTCACAATAAGGTATCTGGGCGCAATCCAATACTATGTATCCTGTTGTTATATGCATCGCTTGGTGTCCTAGATATTTCATGGGCTCTAATACATCCGGCAACTCTTTTATCCCGTGACAGCCACTCAACGGAAGGTGTCACTTCAATGTCTAACGGCAAATCTGTTCTTATCACCGGAGGCACTGGTTTTATAGGAGCGCATTTGGCTCGCAAGCTGATACGAGAAGGATATGATGTTGTACTCTTTGACCTCTATCCGAATCCTCATGGAATAGAGGACATCAAGGATCGAGTCAAGATTGTAGAGGGAGATGTTGCAGACTATAACGCCCTTGCAGAAACCATAGAACGATTCAATGTTGGGTCGGTCATTCATACTGCTGCAATGCTCTCAGTTGCGGCTGCTACCGAACTAAGAACAGCCTACAACGTCAATATCGATGGAACATTCAATATTCTTGAAGCCTGCAGAATTGCTGGAATTGACAAGGTAGTGTTCCTTAGCAGTCTTGCAGCATTTGGACCGAACTCTCCATTCCCATTTCACGAAGCGACCTACAGAGAGCCTGCCAGCTTCTATGGGGTGAGCAAGGTGTGTGGGGAGGTCTTGGGTACATTCTATCATCACACACATGGATTAGACTTCAGATGCGTCAGGCTTGCTGTTGTGATTGGACCTGGGAGACGAGGCAAAGGAGCGACAGTTTCATTCTCTAAGTTCGTTGAAGAAGTAGTCTTGGAAAAGCCGGGTGTCATCCTAGTTCCTGACTACACAATCCTTCCAATTATCCATGTTGATGATGCCACAGATCTACTCTTGGCATTGTGGAAAGCTGACAGTGTGGACAAACGAATTCACATGTCTGGTGGTGTGTCTGTTGCTATCGAAGACTTCGTCAGTGAGGTCAAGAAGCAGGTTCCCAAAGCTGATGTGCGATATGAAATGGACTCAACAGTCGAGGAGGTCGCCGGAACATGGACACTGCTCACGACTATGCTAGTGCAACAGGGTCAAGAGAAAGTCTATCGAGAGATCGAGGAGATTGGATGGAAGCTAATGATAGATGATGTTGAGAAGCTAGCTGCTCATTTTGTAAAGGAAATCAAGGACAACCGCGAGATGTACTCATCATATTAGGAGGAATATTGGCTTGAAGGAAATCAAGAAGACAATGGTAATTGGTGGGGGTGCAATGGGTCATGGCATTGCCCAAGTCTTTGCACAATCAGGATGTGACGTGGTTCTTGTTGACATCAACGAGGTGGTCTTACTTAATGCGAAGAAGCATGTTGGGGCTAATCTTGAGCTGCTTGCTCAACATAACTTGGTAAAGGAGGAGTCAATCGGCGATATCCTTGATAGAATTGTTATTGAACCTGATGTGTCAAAGGCACCATCGGATGTGGATTTCGTTATTGAAGCTGTTCCAGAAGATGTTGAACTGAAACAGAGGGTGCTGGGCGCTGCTGCAGCCTCTTGTTCCGATGATGCGATTCTTGCCACAACAACATCTGTGATTCAGGTTGCCGATATTGCTGAAGGCATGAGCAAGCCTGAACGATTCATTGGAGCGCACTGGATGAACCCACCATACATCCTTCCTTTGGTTGAGATTATTCCTGGACCCAAGACCGATGACGCAATTATCACTGCAGTCAGAATGTTTCTGGAGGAGACTTGCGGAAAACGCACAGTTACTTGTGGAGATGCCCCTGGGTTTCTAGTGAACAGGATGGCAGCCGCAGTATTAGTTGAGGCTGCCAAGATGGTGGAAGAAGGCATCGCCTCATTTGAAGACATTGACAGAGCATGGAAGGAGCATATGGGCTACATATTCCTGCAGTTTGGACCCTTTGGGAATATTGACCACATTGGTTTGGATGTCATCAATCTTGCAGCTAACTATCTTGCCTTTGTCTTAGAGGATGAACGTTTCAGACCTCCTGCATGGCTACAGGAGAAGATTGAGGCTGGAGACCTTGGGACTAAGAGCGGCAGGGGCGTTTATGATTATGGAGGGAGGTCTCCTGAAGACCTTCGCATTGAGAGGACCAAGAAGCTGCTCGAGATTATAAAATCCCGCGAGGGCTAGAGTCAGCCTTCGGGAGTAGCTGCCAGTAACTGGCTGAGGATGCTTTCGTATTCACGGGAAACACGAACATCAACAACTGCAGGTTTGCCTGAATCCAAGGCACGTTGCAGTGCGGGCTTAATGTCTTCTGTCTTGGTCACGGTTTCTCCGTGCGCACCTAGACTTTCAGCAAACTTGTCGAGATTCACATGCTCATTGATGATTGTTCCACGTCTTGCAAGTTCTTCCGACCCTGTCTTGATTTTCCTAGTGTGATATACTAGTCCCCATGCTAGGTCATTGCAGACTACAATGACAACAGGAATGTCTTGTCGAACAGCAGTCTCGAGTTCAACACCATTGAAGAAGAATGTCCCATCTCCGCATACAAGGTAGACATCTTTCTCAGGCTGAGCTGTTTTGGCTGCCAGACTGATCGGAAGGCCTGCTCCAAGGTGGCCCAATGGGCCTTGCGCTCCAATTATCTGACCTGGGTACTCTGCTCTCAGATAGAGGAAGGCCCATGCAGAGGTGTCTCCTCCATCAATCACAAACAAGCTCTCAGGACTCGCAAACTCTCGCAGTTCGCGCATCAGACGATCCGGTCTAATTGGAACCTCCACTGGATCAGCTTCCTCATCAAAGCCTTCAGCCATCATCTGATAGCCCATTTTGACTTGATTTGAGAAGGCAGTGTCAGTTCTCTTGATTTTCGAAGATTTCGCATAGTCAAGCATTGACTCCAGTACTGCTTTGGCGTCTCCTGTAATCCCGACCTCAACAGGTCTGTTCTTGCCTATGACTGATGAGTCGATGTCTACATGCACCACTTTCACATCTTCTGCAAAAGACGCTGGATCCGTTCCAAAGCCGAGGAAGTTGTCGAAACGCGCACCAATTGTGAGCATCACATCTGCCTGTCGTAGGAACGGATTGGTGACAGCGTTGCCTATTGAGAGATCATGACTCTGCGGAATGCATCCCAGAGCAAGAAACTCGCAGGCCACTGGAGTTGTCATCAATTCCGCGAGCTCAACTAGCTCCTTAGAAGCTCCAGACCAATAGACTCCGCTTCCAGCTAAGATGATGGGTCGTTCCGCTCCCGCAAGAAGATTGACTGCTTTCTTAATGCAATCAAGATCCCCAGTTGGTCTTCCTGTTGGACGAAATGAGTCCGGAGCAAATTTCGACTCAGAGCACGAACTTACTTGCACATCTTTGGGAATCTCTAGGACTACAGGACCTTTCTTTCCAGACATAGCTTCGGTGAAAGCCATTCGAACGTACTTCCCAATTTGCTTGGGATTTCTACACCGAGCCGCCCATTTGGTGAATGGTTCCACCATCTTTACGGCATCGATATCTTCGAAGGCATCCATTTCTGTCATGTCCAAAGGGACTGCCGAAGTTATTGCTACCATAGGACTACCAGCTTGGTATGCCTGAACCAGAGATGGAAGGAGATTGACGAGCCCCGGCCCCATGGGAACAAGGCAGACGCCCGGAGTGCGTGTGACGCGTCCCCAGCCATCTGCTGCATTCCCAGCAGCCTGTTCATGCCTTACACTTACGACCTTCACTCCATTATCAATGAGTTCATCTAGAATGGGAAGGATAGAGCCATCTGCCAGTGTGAAGACAGTATTTACATTCTCTGCTATAATGGCCCTTGCAGCTACTTGAGCTCCTGTCAGCTCTTTCAATTGGTTGCCTCCGGGGCATCAAACTGCTCAAAGTCGCGTCCAGCTGTTTCTGGAAGAGTAAATGGAAGGCCCACCATTAACACAAAGCCAATGATTGCAAGCATCATTCCAAATGAAAGTCCGACCGCAGTAGCTAGAATTCCGACAAACCATCCTCCAAAGGAGAGACCTCTTGCAAGGCTGAAGATGACCGATGTCGCTGTTGCTCGCGACTCTGTTGGGAACATCTCCGAAGCCCAAACTCCGAATAACGCATGGCTACCAAATCCTGCAGGGATTATGAATAGTGCTGCAACAGCTAGACTTCGTACAGGGATGAGAATGGCAAAGATGCCAAGCATTATCGTAGCAATAAGCCCTACAATGGCAGATAACACGAAACTGATTCTTCTGCCTACCTTATCACTGAGAAGTCCAAACGCCGGAAGGATCAGCATCGCAACTAATGAGATAAGAAGTACAATTGTATCAGCCTCTTGGGCGGTATATGCTAATTCGAATTCTAGGAACGTGGGGCCCCAGTCCACAATGGCATGATACGCAAACTCAGCAGCCCAGAAGAGTACAACCGAGAGAACTAGGAGTTTCCCAAATCCTCTTGCAAAGACTTGGCGGATGCCAATTTGAATGGGTGTACCCACTTCTTTCTCCTCCTCTCCCAATCTTTGCCAGAGCTTTGACTCAGGAATTGTGAAGTATAGAATCAAGATGAGCGGGATTGCTAGCAGCGTTACTAGGAAAGTATTGCGCCAGCCATAGACTGGGGCAATTGTGAGTGCCGCCACAGCTGAAACAATGTATCCAACTAGGAACATAGCATGCATGAGTCCACCAAAGAGGCCTCTTCGCTTCGGAGAGAATACCTCTCCCAACAATGCGTAAGCAATGCCCCAAGAAACTCCCATGCCTGAAAGAATCCGTAGAATAGCTAACACTTCAAAGCTTGGTGCAAAAGCAGTCATCGCTGTAAGTATTGCATCCCAAAGAACTGAGAATAGAAGGAAATTCTTCCTACCATACTTGTCAGCAAGATGCCCGAACAGGATGGCTCCAGGAACAGTAGCGATGTACTGTGCAGAAAACACGAATCCCACCGCGTCGAACGACTGTCCAAACTCAGCCATTATTTCAGGTGCTACAAAATTGATGATAGTAAGTCCAACTGCGTCAAATGCCCAGCCAAGAGCACAGGCAATGAATACAAGCAGCTTCTCCTTTCTACTATAGCTATCCTCCGTGTTCATAATCTCACATCATTCTCTCTTGCCCAATATGGGCTGAACCATCGTAATTCGTTATCCATCATAAAGACCTTTTGGCCAGTATGGAGTGATAGCTATGATGTCGGATATTTTGAAATGACTCGGGATTTGACTGGGACTGATTTCATGGGAGTTCTTCAATCAGTTTTACTGCTTCTTCACCAGTTATTGCTGTAAGCGTTTCAGTTCTATTTGTGCCTCCGCGTCCAAACATGAATAATGATTTCATTGCTGATTCAATATCCGGACCTTCAACTATTGCAACCCAATCGTATCTTCCCATAGTGTAGTATAGGCTCAGTATTTTGCATCCATGTGACTCTGCAATCTCATTAGCTTGTTTCTGACGTTTTCCTGCACTCTTTATAGTTTCAATTCCCTTCTGTGTGA
>JAEOTX010000112.1 GCA_016839605.1 Candidatus Thorarchaeota archaeon
CCAGCAATAGTTGGTGTTGAACTCTACAAGCGGCGGCTACGGAAGAAAGGAGTCAATCTGTGAAACGCACAGAAGATGATTTGTATATACAATATATATTTCCAGTTGAAAGTGTATATATAATGGGTTTTCACAACCCAGCAATGGAGTTCTGATTCACATTGGCAAGAAAGACCACTTATAGAATTCGCCAGATGAAGAAGAAGGGCAAGAAGATAGTGATGCTTACAGCATATGATGCACCGTCTGCTCAGATCCTGAGCGAGTGCGGTGTTGACATGATTCTCGTCGGCGACTCGGTTGGTAATGCACTCCTTGGCTACGAGAGTACTGTTCCAGTCACACTGGATGATGTGATTCATCACTCTGCCGCCGTTGCTAGAGCCAAGCCAAACAGCCTCATTGTTGGAGACATGCCTTTCATGAGCTACAAGGTGAGCGAGGAACAAGCTCTCGAAAACTGCGCGCTGATGTTACAGGAGGGTGGGGCTGAAGCAGTCAAGATCGAAGGCGCGGGAAGAGAGGTCGATATCGTTCGAGCTGTAGTCGACTCCGGCATCCCAGTCATGGGGCACATTGGACTCACCCCTCAGTCTATCTTTGAAGTTGGCGGTTATCGCGTGCAAGGTCGCACGGCAAAACAGACCAAGGCTATGGTCAAACAGGCTCAGGCCTTAGAAGAAGCAGGTGCCTTCTCGATTGTAATAGAGCTTGTTCCATCTGAAACTGCTAGAGTAATCACAGAAACCATTGGTATCCCAACCATAGGAATTGGTGCAGGACCGCACTGTGATGGCCAGGTGCTTGTACTGCATGATATGCTTGGCTTGTTTCAGGACTTCAAACCCAAGTTCGTGAAGAGGTATGCCAACATTAGAGAGGTCATCCAAACTGCAGTGAAGGAATACTCTGCGGAGGTCCGAGAGGGTAAATTCCCTGATGCTGACTATAGCTTTGAGATGACAGAGGAGGAGACCGGACGACTATACGGGCGTACAAAACCGGCATAATGCGTGACCTAGTCTCCACTATGAGAAACAAGTTGGGGAGCTTGATTCGCTCCCATATGGAAAATGTAGGATTAATCCGTCTTTGAAACTGTGTCATTCAGTGCCTCGACAAGCTTGTCAGGATCAACACCATGAGCTTGGGCACCCTGTTCGATGTTCTCGAACTTGGCTACTGCACAGCCGTAGCAGTGTAGTCCCCACTCCATGAATGTCCCAGCTGTCTCGGGCCACTTCACGACTACTTCGCCAATTGTCATGTCTTTTGTGATTGTTTGCGCCATTTGTCTTCACCATCGTTAATCGATGTATACTTTAAATCCATTTTTTCTTGCTTATATGCTTTAGGATACATCACCCTTTCCAATGATGTATTTGTGTCCTACGCTACCTTCAACGTACTCGTTTGGCATTTCAGCACTCATCAAGTGACGCGCTCGCCATCCGGTACAATGACAGGGAGCTAAAAGCTTCGGGCTAATTGACTTCATCGTCTTGACAGTTTCTAGCATTGTATCCTTTGTTACCCCACTTGCTAGATGAAGTCCTCCAATTACCGCATGAACTTGACTCTCTCCAGTAAGCCGTTGAGCCTCCTGAATGATGTTGATTATTCCTGCATGAGAACATCCAGAGATGACAACGAGTCCCTTGTCTTTCACGGAGGCTACAAGACTCACATCCTCCTTTACTGCAGCATCATCCTTCCATTCTCCATCGATGAACACCTTATGGCCCTTCATACCTTTCTCATGAGGAGTGACACGTGGAATCTCACCGGTCCTGAGGAGCATCCCATCTGCCAGTAGAATCGGTTCCGTTGTGCTGATTACCTTTCCACCTGCCTTCTCAATATCGTCGATAGAAGCAACATGATGTATTTCTCTGATCTCTTTGCCCTCAGGTTTCTCAACTTCGAACCCTTTCTTGAGAAACATCCATGGATGTACATAGATTGGCAGGTCTTTCTTACCGATGCTCTCGATTGTCCAGGAAAGCCCTCCAAAATGGTCCCAATGTCCATGGGACATCACTATGGCATCAATCTCTGATAGTCTTAATCCAAAAGCTGAGATATTGTTCTCAATGCTTCTCTGGGTCTCAGCAGCATCGTAAAGGATTGTGTAGGTTTTTTTGGCCACTTTGGCTCGCATATGAAGACACAAGCCGCCTCCAGCAACCGGAAATGGTCTATCTTCATCCTCCTCTTCTTCCTCGACCCATTTGAAATAGCGTTGCACATCTTTTCTTTCAGGATCTGTCCAAGTTGCAAAACTGTTATCTACTACAGCTATGACCTCTAGTGAGTCGAGCTTCTTTAGCTCCTCCATGCGATCGCGCTCCTAGTATCTTCGCCTAGAGTACAAAGTCTTCGAGACCTTTGTCCTTGAGTACTTCTGGCCAGATAGCGAAGAGGGGTTTGATTTGAGAAACAAGTCCGATTGCCTTTGTCACAGGACCGTCTATCTTCACCTGTCCTCGTGCAAGAGCGATAGCAGTGTTTAGCTTGCCTTGCCAGAACTTGTTTGTTGTTTCAGACTTGCTCCAAACCTTTAATTCTGGCTCTTCCTCCGCGTCCCATAGGAGTCGACCAATCTCTCCTTTGGGGCCGGGGTTCTTGAAGTCAATCGTGGCATGCACCTCGGGCTCCACAATGTCAAATCTGACAGTCACACTCTGCTTTGTCAACTTCGCCATAACCTCTTCGGCACCTTGACACCTAGTCCAGAACTCCTCAAATACATCTTTCAATTGCTCTGTACTCTCAAAAGCTGGCATCTCATTATCACCTGCTTTGGAACTCCTCAACAAGGTCCGATAGAAGTCTTTTGGAACTCCAAAAATACTAGTTGAAATGGAGGTACCTTGTCACTTCCCAAGGTGTGACCTCCGAGATTCCTGGGTCTCCGGTCAGTTCCACATAGTCCTCCCATTCTGCAGTTCGCATCTTCACAATCGTATCAACCAAGCCCTTTCCTAGGGCGTCTACAATCACTCTGTCCCGCTGCAGTTTCTCCAAGGCCTCAATAAGACTCCCCGGGAGTGAATCTGATTCTGCAGAAGACTCGTAAAGATTGTCACCTGTAGGCTCAGGCGGATTAAGGTCCCTTCTTATTCCATCCAGTCCTGCAGCTAGAGTTGCTGCCATTGCAAGATGAGGGCTGCATGAGGGATCCGGGCATCTGAATTCGATTCTGGCCTTGAGATTGGAGCCATTGTATTGTGGCACTCTTATCATTGTAGACCTATTTCTGAGACCCCAGGCAATTCTCGTAGGAGCTTCAAATCCAGGTGTCAGTCTCTTGAAGGAGTTTACACTGGGGGCAACAACCGCTGTGAGTGCTTCAGCATGTTCAAGAATGCCTGCAACGAATTTCCCTGCCAGTTCTGAGACCTCTCCTGATTTCCCACTTGAAAAGAGATTGACATGGTCGTCAATGCCCCAGAGACTCAGATGAAGGTGCATTCCACTCCCGTTCATTCCGCTGAAAGGCTTTGGCATGAAGGTGGCTATTGATCCTTGTGAATGTGCCAGCTCTGCTATCAGAAGTTTCGCCAGCATGACATCATCAGCCGCAGGTATTGCACTGCTGAACCTCAATCCTAGTTCATGTTGCCCTTCACCCACCTCGTGATGGTGAGTGGTGGTTGAAATCCCAATCGAACCCAAGGACTTCGCTACCTGTCTCCTAAACCGTAGTCCACCATCTGAAGGTAGGGTTGAGAAATAGCCTCCTCCATCTCCTGGCACTATTATGCCTCGCCCATTCTCTTTGACCAAGAAGAACTCGAGTTCAGACCCAACTCGCAAATCAAAGCCTGCTTCTCTGGATGCTCTGTCGATTCTGGACAAGACAGCAGAAGGGTCTCTTGGATGGGGATCACCTGAGAAATCATGGACCCCGCATACCAAGATTCCCACTTCTTTATCCCAAGGAAGGAGGATTGGTCGAGATGACCGTGGTTTCAAGAGGAGATCAGAGCTATTGACCGACGCATATCCGGGAACTGAGGAGCCATCAAAGTAGATGCCCTCTGTCATGACTTCATCCAAATCTTCGTATGCAATCTCTATGCTCTTTGTAGCTCCCAAGACAGTTGTGAACAACAGCCTCAGGAAGTCTGGTCGGTCATGTGTTTCTCGCATTCGTACTCTGAGGAAAACATTAGTATAAGGATTTGCTGAGAAAAGCAGAAAGTATTTCTACTTTCTTCGTTAGAATTTCTCTATGTCCGAAGAAATTGCGGAAAAGATTGACAAAACCGACATACAAATTCTCGAGCTTCTACAACAAGATGGTAGAATGAGTGTGTCTGACATCTCGAAGAAAGTCGGAAAGGGGATATCTACAGTTCATGCACGCATCGGAAACTTGAGGAAAAAAGGAATCATTGATCAATTCACTGCAGTCCTCAATCCCGTAAAACTTGGTCGTCCTACTTTGGCCCTAATCCTCATTACTATTCGCTATCGGGTGCCGGGGAGTAGAAAGGTCATTTCTCAGCGTGAATTCTGTGAAGAAATC
>JAEOTX010000113.1 GCA_016839605.1 Candidatus Thorarchaeota archaeon
ATAGCTTTCATCTACTTACCCGTTTTATACAGATAGGATATGCATCTATTTGATTACTTCATATATCCTTTCAATGCATTTTGTGAACTCGCTATCAGGATGTCGCATTGTAACCACATAGCGACTGCCAGCATCAATGAGAAGAGGGAGCATAGGAATGATAGTGACGACTGATGATTTGAACTTCTTCTCAACTTCTCCTGTGATTGCCTTATCTTCGTAGATGTTTGGTCTCTTGTTGACAACGATTCGAATCTCGGGGACCTGCAATCTGCGGGCGACATCCAGAGTGGCTGCAGTCCCCAACAAATCCTGCTCGTCGATCCTCGCTACTACAAATAGATAATCAGCTGTAACCATAGAAAGCAGAGTTTCTCTATCCAATCCTGGATGAGTATCGATAATTAGCAGATCCAACTCTTTTGCGCGAATGACCTCAGTAAAGCCATTTCTCAGGTCGTTCACCTCATACCCCTCACGTAAGATTCGCGTTATATCATCAGCAATCATTGAGCTGGGTATGAGGAACAGCTTTCCGGGTTTTATGCTTGAAAACTCCTTGCGGGCAGTTAGGTCTATGCAGGCATCCGCGATGTCACATTCACCTCGAAGGTAGTCGTTGAGTGTGAGCTTCAGCCTCTCTCTACCAAGACCAAAGATAACATGGATGCCGGGTGATGCAATGTCCGTGTCCATCACTGCAACTCGTTTTCCATCAAGTGCTGCAACTGCCGCAAGATTTGCTGCGATATTGGATTTTCCAGTTCCGCCCCTGAAACTGTGGATACTGACAATCTTAGGACCCATTATCAACCACCATACTTCTTTTTCCGTTGCAGTGAGTCCAGACTAAATTTAGAACCTTATAATCTCTCTTGGGAATTAATGCGCCCTCAAGATATGCTGCAAATCTACCATCCTTTTCTCCAAGACTCAGGTAGAGGTCATCCATGTGTACTTGTATTAGGCTTTCTGGTCAGGAAGATCTGTGACGTGGAGTCGCTTCCACTGGACTTCATCACCGAGCTTGTTCAACACCTCATACAGCCGTTCAGATGTAACGCCGAGTTTGTAACTTATTTCTGCTAATGGCTTTGTTCCATTGCACAGAGGCATTGCACGTTTGAGAAGCTGGTAGTCTTTTTGTGGAAGACCGATGAGGTCAAGAAACGCATCGAATCTGGCATCTTCGGCCTTTAGCTCTGGGGCAATCTTAGATATCTGCAGAACTCCCCAGATGGCTAGGTACTCGATAACCTCTTGGACTTCATGCTCCTCAATTCCTAGCGATTCACTGATATCATATATTGAATCATCGCCGTTGATAGCATCTAAGATTCGATTCCCACTGCCGCCGAAGTCTCTATGAAACTGATCGAGAAGACCTTGAGCATCAGCCGCAAGGTCGTATGCATCTTTCTTGAGCGATGGTACAACAAAGGAGCTCAGACTTGACGTAATCATCAGGACGCCATCGTAATAGCTCAATGCTCTTTCAACATCGTATTTGAAATCCCTATAAGCCTCTTCAATAGCGAGGTTGAAATCCATACCGATGGCATATTTGTCAATGAACTTTCGACTCAAATCACTGAGTATGGCTCTGAGGATTTTCTTAGGTGCGTTTGTATCTGCAAGGAATATGCAGATTAGGTCTACCTCTGTATGCTCATACAGGAGCTCCGAGCCTTCAAATGATAGACTCTGGACTGATTTCTCACCAAACTCAGTGGCGAAAGAAGTGATTGCAGTTAGGAATCCGGAGAGCAATTCGTCCAGCTTTCTAGATCCGTCAGGCGAGTAGTGAAATATGGGAACTCCTCCACCTGTTAGCACCATAAACTCATAGATTCCGAGCCTTCCTGACAATCAGAATATCTCTCCTTAAGTGCTAGGGCTCCAAGCTGGTTCTCTTTAAGCTATCGCCTACATTCATTTTCACTATCTTCACAACCAATGGCACCCGAAAGGTCCATATTCATATCTTTGCGGCCACTCAACAAGGTTGGTGGAGACCACGCTAGAATACAGGAATTTCCCAGGAAAGACTGGAGTCCACTATCTCCTCTATTCCCCCTTCATAGCTTACTGTATTTTCGTAATCAGCAAACTACTCGCTGAGGACTATTTCACCAACCCCGGAATTGATCACCTGTTGCTTCTTGGATTGGGCATGGGAATGGCAGCGCTACTAATTATTCCCATAGGACTGATCTTGGATAGAACACGCAAAGGTATCCCCCTGCTAATCATTTCTGTGTTAATTCCTGTTTTCATGGGCGCTTTATTCGCCATTCAAGGATATCCATTATCCCAATCCCCAACCCTAGAGACGACCTTCATCTTGGCGCTGTTTAGCGGACTTGTCAGTACATTGGTCAGTTGGGGGGTTACATTGAGTCAAACTGTTGTCGTGAAATTTAGGGCGAGAATTATCGCTGCATTTCTCTCGGTAAGTCTCTTGCTCTACGTAATCATGATGCTCTTCGAAGCTGTTTTGCAGTCATTCGGTTTCCCAGTACTGGAGTTCATTGTTCTTGGCTGTGTCCTCGCAAGTTTGGCATTTAGGCCATGGAGAATGTCGCTCCATCCTCTTGCAGTTCAAAATAACGCATTGCGGTACTTTATCCCAATGGTTCTTTTGCTTGCATCTCATATGACATGGTATTTCTCAACTAAGATGGCGGTTAGGAGTCTATACGACCTCGTTGGCGATACATATGTCTCACTTGTCCAACAGGTAGCGTTAGAGTACGATCTACTTCGATTTGATCTACTGCAACTTCTCTTTGTAGTTGTGGGAGTTGTTGTAGCAGGGATTGTTGCAGATTCTAGAGGGCGAAAGACTGCTTTCAGTACAGCTGTTCTCGCCTTTGGACTCTTGGCGATATTTGGCCAGACCTTCTATTTTGTCGCATTTCCTGGGACTCCTCAGGCTGAGGTTGTGGTATATGCTCTTCCCCTTCTTGGATGGGAGCGTTTTGTGGAAGGCTACATTTTAGGACTTTGTCTTCTGCTCATATGGTCTGAACTCGGATCGCCTAACAGGAAGGGCCTACGGCTTGCACTTGCAATTTGGTTCTATATCGGCTACATGGCTCTCTTCTGGGCTGCTGACCTTGGTGTGCCTTTTGGCGATCCACCCGATTGGGTAGGAGATATCGGGGGTCCGTTTGCGATATTCTTCTCACTACTAGCTCTATGGCAGAATGCCAACCTCCCTGAGATTCTAGGACGAGAGATTGAGATGGAGGACTTCGCATTGGACTTTGACCAGAAAATGGTTGACAAGACGGTGTCGGCCTTTCTTCAGGATGAAGACTTCGAATCAATCAAGACTCAGATGGCTGTAATTGATGCTACCGAGGCGATAAGTGACAAGGAGTTCAGTGAATTTCTTGGCGAAGACTTGGTGAAGATGCTGCCTCTCAAGAGAGTAAAGGGAGTGGGGCCTGCTCTTGAGCAAAAGCTCAGAAAAGCAGGGTATGATTCAGCAGCTCAGCTGGCAGGCGAAACCCCGAATCGTCTGGCTTCGAAAATAAAGGGGATGAGCGAGAAGCAGGCTGAGCGCATACTGCTTAACGCTCGGGAAGCTGTTAGCAAACTCACCAAGAAGTAGACCTACGCTGGCTTATCGCCAAGCTTTGTCTTCTTCTGTAGTACACCCTTCTTGTTGTGTGGAGTTCTTAATAGAGCATCCATGCTCTTCTCAAGTTCTCTAGCTTCATCCGAAAGATTTGCAGCTGCTCTCATCATCTCATGTCCAGCTGCGACTAGAGGTATGTACTTATCCATCTCTTGTTCAACGAAGCAGCCTTTGACTGTGACATCCGCCACAGCTTCAGCAATCTTCAGAGCTGCATATGCTTTTGCAGCGCCGTACGGATTTGTGAAGCCCGCAGCCTCAACAGCTTTTTCAGCTGTTACCTTTACGGTTGGCATCTTCGGGTCTTTACCAGCTTTCAGTTCATCAATTACTGCGTGGATTTTCTCTTGAAGAATGCGCATCACTCCTGTGTTCGACAGAATCTTGATCATATCCGCATTAAAGAGAGTCATCTCGGTTGGATCAAGAAATTCTCTTCTGGCACCAATCATGGCATCTGCATACAGAATGAAGAATCCCTGCTTGTCAAGCACTGATTTCTTCTTCTTGCCCTCTTCATTCTTCTTATAGAATCCCTTCTCAGAGGGCCCATCTGAGATAGTAATTGTTGGCAATCCTGCCTCGTGAAGCATCTCTCTTGATTTGGTTGGTCCTTTGAGAGCTGCATTCGGACTCACAGATAACACCAAGTCTGGTTTGTAATCAATAACCATCTGCGTTGGTCCGACACACGAATCGGGATCCAGTTTTGCTCCACTTGTGAATACTCTGACTTCGAGATCCTTTCGGTCAGCTCTCTCGTCAAATATGAGATCGAGCAAGGGAGCCGCACCGATGCATCCGAATTTCACAACGCCTAACTTGAAGACATCTCCTGACATTCATATCCTTCCATCTTGTGATTGTTCGGAAGACCGCCATGTTGACTAGAACATAACTGTTGTGGTGAACGTTAGTCTATACTATTAGGCTTCTTTATCGAGTCGTTTTGCGTGATAATAGGCGAGACCTGTCCCGCCCAAAAGGTCCACAGCATCAAGATGCTTTCCACATGTAGCACATGCGAAGGCGATCTTTGGATTATTGGAAGCTGTACCGCACTCTTCACAAACAGGCTCAACATCAAGGACATTTAGGTCCGAGACCTCCATATCTGCTTTGCAATGGACACATCTCACTTCAGTCAAATGATCTTCAATGACCGTGGGGGTCTGTTCTCTACACCATGGACAATGGACGGTGTAAACTTTGTGCAGCTTTCGGGAGTCACATTTCGGGCAAAGGAGTGTTATTTGCACATCCTCTCCGCCGCACTGCCTGCATTGGATTCGCCGGCCGTATGTCTTTGGTACAAGAACTCCAGCATCTACTAAATCTGTGAGTGTTCTTCTTGTCTCTTCCACATCAGTACCAAGGTAATCTGCAGCCTCAGGGTATCGGACAGTCCCATCTAGAATGTGTCGGGGGGCAAGTGGTCCTATTCTACCTTGGTGCATATCTTGGACTATTTTGGCGACACCTGGATTGGCTAATAGCTCAGGGCCCGATGACTCCTTGATCAAGAGTAGGAGCCTGCTGAATGCATTAGTTAACTCAAGGTCCCAGTCATCAGAGTCCATGTCGATATCTTTAACGAGCCTCTGCAAATTTCTCTCGACAACTGTTGAATCCTCATCAGGTGAAAGTTGGACTGCTATGCAGTTCGGAGCTTGCATATAGGAGATAATAAGGCCCCTCTTCAGCTTGGTGTATCCCATTTTTGCTTCTTGATTGACACCGTGCCCCATGAATATGCTAAGAGCTTCCTCCCCTGTGAGAGGATCATCTTCTGGAAAGCTTCTGCCTACCATAGGACCAAGCGTGTCGTCCCACCATACGGAGAAAATAGCTTTGGGCATTATATGCAAGCCTCTATCGAACAATACTATACGGCTGAGTCTAATGTGCCAACCCCTCTTATCAGCGTTCGCTTGATGGACTCTTAGGATAATAGAACAATCTTAGCCTAGTCGCAAAGTATAAAACCGTGCCTCGAAGTTCGAGCGGGCACCGAGCACAATCTAGGTCTCTTTAGGAAGTCAACCAAATGGTATCCAAACGTACGCATAGCATAATTTTCGCACTGATTCTAGCTTGGCTTGTGCTCCAGCCTGCAATTGGCGGGACCCTAGCAACTGATGTTCCATCACAATCTAAGGGCTATTTCATCGCTTCAATATCAATAGATAGCCCGCCAGACCTTACATTTGAAAATGGTTCACTGAATGAGCTGATCAAATGGTCGCCTGAAGCATCAAATCCCAAGAATTATACCATTACACGCGATGGCGAAGTGTATAGAGAAGCACCTTGGGGTGGCGGTGATCTCACTGTCTTTCTGAACCACCTCTATGTTGAAGACCTACTAAATGAGCCAAGTGAAGTGCCATCGGACTTCGAATTCAACTGTACTGTTTTCAATGATGATGATGAGTCTGCTTGGGATGTGGTAATAGTTCATGTCATCCCTGACGAAGCTGCGCCCATCATTGTGCAACCTGAGAACATCACATATGAAGAAGGGAGTTTCGGACATGAGATCAGATGGAACATAACGGAGGCCAATCCCGATTTCTTCAACGTGACTCGAGAATCTAATGAACCTACAAGCAACGATACTGTCATCTTGAGTGACGAATGGGATGGTGACAATATCACAATAAATGTGGATGGACTCAATGCCTCCCGTTGGTATCTTTACACTCTGTTTGTAAATGATACACTGGGATACAACTCTACAAGTTCAGTCAATGTTACGGTGGTCTTAGACCTTACTGCACCAACAGTAAGTGACCCTGGGTCAATCGAATTCGAATTTGGTTCTATCGACCAGGAAGTGCAATGGGATGCCTATGATAGCAATCCAAAGAACTACTCGATTACAGTCTGGATTCGCTACAATAACACGCAGTATGGGAATCTTACACAACCCCTTCATGCACCAACAAATGTTTCGACGTCTAACTGGACTTTCACAGAGCCAGGAGGAGGTCCAATCATCTATGACCTGGATTATCTGTTCCTAGGAAACTATACCTTTGAGATTCTCCTCTTCGACATCAACAATATGTCAGTGAATAATACAATCAACGTAACAATTTACGAGGACATCCGTGCTCCAATAATTGACTCAATCAGTGATTTTCAGTATGAGGAGGGGTACACAGGTTACTCTCTCAACTGGTCAGCAGAAGAAACAAATCCTCGATCG
>JAEOTX010000114.1 GCA_016839605.1 Candidatus Thorarchaeota archaeon
CGCCACATACTACATTCCACTTCTCCTCCAGGCAATTACATCACCAGGCACTATTAGTGGGATACCAATAGCCATTCCGATTCCAATTCTCCTTATTGCTGGACTGTATATGCTGAGGAAAAAACCGACCAAGGGACTACCTTCAGCGTGGGCAGAAGCTGAAAGCTCTGAGGATTGGTGGGAAGAATCAAAATAAAAAGTCGCATCGGAATGGAATTGTAAGAGAGAGCCATCCAAGTGGGACTAGTGGCTTGGACCGCGTTCCCGCATTGGCAGATGCGTTCTCGATGATTGGCGTCTCAAACAAACGGAGTGCAGGCTAGTCCTGCCTCCACCATTGGGTGTTTCTTACTACGAAGCTCGGCTATGACCTGCAATCTGAATGCCTATGAATTATTAGGGCGGACCTATTTTCAAATGGAGGACCTATCGATTACCTCCAGTTTGAAGATAACAGGTCTGATTCCATCAGTACAACATGTTATGTAGGAATTATCGGCTTTCATCCACTTCCATATTCTGCCAGTCTTGCCCACATAATTATCAAAGCTTCCTCCTTGCATAAGGGTCAAGAGAAATCTATGAATGTCATGCCAAGCAAAGCTACATGGGAAATTGTCAGGTTTGGCTGTCGGGCTTTCTGTTATGAATTCTTGATCATCTTCGAATTCCCCACATTTACCCGTCTTTGTCTGCAGGTATTCTTCTGCAAGGTCTTTGTGGAAAGTTCGTTTCAGTACCGTAATCTTACATCTTACCATTTTGTTCACTCTATTAGTCAATCTTATCGGAATAGTAGCAAATTCTAGAAATGCTTTCAAAAATAGTATGTCTATCGACCTTTTGTTAAGAGATACGGATGGAGCAGGCACATTCATGCTGAGTGGCGGCTGAATTCAACAATTGACATATACTAGCGGAGTAGAAGATACCCGATTACCGTAAGGAGAATAATAAGAGTTATCGAAACTCCAATAACTCCGGTTTCAGAAAGGAAAATGTGCCAGCTTGCGGCTCGGTCACGTGCTCAGGCAGTTATCATAGTAAACGTAGCGGCTCAATGAGAATAGTGAACTCCAAGCCGTGAACTAGGACGGTTTCTGCGATTCCTGACTCTATGCTGCAAACAGTACTCCAGGTTATGGGCCCTACGGAGTATACCACACGTGACCAGAAGCTTTCGAATCCCCTTAGACCATACAGGAGTACCCTTTGACATATGTCATTGTTAGGACTAACATAGACCCCCACAGAAATTATTCGACTGCGCTGGAGAATCGCATCAGTTTCTGAGTTGAAGAGTTCGATGGTAACGTGATAGGTGTAGTTCTGTGGTGTAACCCAAAGAGCCAGCTCCTGAGTCGGGCCGGGATATGGGTTATCAAAGAGTATCGGTGTAATGAATAGCGTTCCAGCAGCTAGGAAAACAAGAGATACCACACAAACCAGTTCCTTACTGCTTGTCTTTGTGATTCTGGAATTGGTTATATCGGACAATTCTGTTTCATCACCTATGGCCCACGTCCACACCTTGATCAATTGCGATTTTCTGAAGTTTGAGAGCGTCAGATACTAGTACATTTCAGAAGTAATTTAAAAAACATATAGTCTTTTGGTAAATAGTAGATCCTGGTAGTGAAATGGCAGCACTCTCTCTAGGAATGGGAGATTGTACGAGAATAAAACGCCCTCTCAACTTGGAGTTACCTGGCAGCTACTTGCCCCCATCGTGACAGAGCAGCCAGAGAAGTGACTATCGCAATTACAGTGATCACGAGAAATAGGGATTGGCCCCCCAATACGAATGTTGGCGGCATATACTCCCACTGCCAGAGCTGGACTCCAAGATAGTCACCGAACACGTCACCAGTTGTCTGTATTCCAGAGTACGTAGACTCACCACCCCACTCCCAGTCAGAAATTGACCATGTCGCGACCAATGAATCACCTTCCTGTGTGACACTGCGAGAATGGCTGTTGAGGAGATCTATTCTAGCTAGAAGTGACGTATTTGCGATTTCGAGTGCCGCATCCAGCTGAGTTGAGTCAGATTCTAGCTTCTGAATATCGAGTCCAAATCCGAAGTCAAAGTAGTCCCCTTCGTATCTTTCCTCGAAGATTGTCCTAAAAGTCAGTGTGACTTCTGCGTAAGCAGCCATGGTGATATTCACAGCATCAATGCTGGGGGAGTACAAATCTGAGAAGAATCTGGTTGTGTATATAGATTGGAGAGCTTCAGGTAGCTCTGCCCCAGACGTAATGTTATACATGACCGAAGTATTGTACCAGGTTGGAGTTGCCTGATATGCTCAAGTTGTCAGGAGTGTTCTCATATGCAGCGAGTGAAGCCCATGGGCTTCTCGCATATGAAGTCACGAAACTGACAGCGTGGTCAGCGGTATTCGTCAGGTTATAGCTGGATACGATATCGAATCTATAGGTCAGTTTCTCACCAGCGCTATTGATGTCTATTGTTGCATACAATGAGGCATGAGAGACAGAAATCTCTGTATCCCGATATTCAGAAATCAGACCACATGTATATCCAGTACCGAAGGGTGGTGCAGCAGCTTCAGGTGTGCAAACAGCATGTAAGCTGACTATAAGGAGGAGAAATATAACTGCCGCATGGTTTTTCCTCAATCTCACCACTACAATAATCATACTCATATTTTCAGTTGAATCTAATTATTTTCAAGAGGGTTTTGCTTTGCAGCAATTCTAAAATGAGAGAGAACCTTCTAAGCGGGGCTTTCATTTTCCTTTCAGTCGGAGTCATCGTTGAAGGCAACGTTCTTGAGTTGGCTTATCGCAAGCCAGTAAATGATTGCTGACACAGCTGCCATCAGATAGTACCCGAATAGGATGTGTGCACCAGAAATAGCCAAGCCAACGCCTGTGACCAGCTTTCTGGCCCATGAGTTCATCTGGGACAGTCCTATACAGGCACCTATAGACAGGACCCCAAGCACGATCATGATTGGACCAAATACTGAGAATAGAGGATCCAACGGTGCTACTCTCATGTGAAAGTTAACACCAAAGAGAATATGGAGTAGTCCACCAAAAAGAACCAATATCGTCGCACTTTCGACTTCTGATGGTCTCTCAATCCTATCCAAAAGACTACCTCACCATAACCATAGCTTTTGTACTTATTAGGTTGGACGCCTATGTAGTATTGTCCAAGGGTCCGCAATGAGTTGTGAAAATGGTTGAATCAGAGGAACCAGCCATCGATGAGAGATGGGAGCCACCCAGACGACTGTGCTACGATCTACTCTTTGTATCCCTCACTCTCGGGTTCGTTCTCATACTACTCCAAATATTGAACCAAATGGTGGGAGACTTCCTCAGGGAGTATCCTCTGATACTTGCGATTGGTATACTCATATTCCTGTACTTAATCGCCCTCTATTATGTGAGGTTCAACCCACCAATTGAATCTTCAGAAGTCGAGAATGAAATTCCCCATCAGATTGGAAATGTGAGAGAAACATCCTACAGGTGAGAGAGTTCAAGTCGCACTGGCAAAATTGAAAGATTAGGATGAGAAGTCATCTATTTCAAGATAGATGACTATCACTATGGCAAATCCTGATATGCCTCCTAAAAGGACCAGAAGCAAATCAAAGTCAGGAGGAGCATATGGAGTTGCAGGGGTGGTTTCCGTAGTACTTGTTGCATCTGGGACATCCATTGCTGAATCATGTACAACCCACATACCGTATGTTCCAGCAGTACGATAGATGGAATTTCTCTTAGGATGAATCAGGAGTTCACCTGGTTCTTGTTCCTCAATCTCATCAGCACCTGGCGGTCTATGTAACAGAGTTGGCAGCAGAATTGAGTCCTCGTAGTGTAAATCCCCTGCAGTGTCATAAGATAACTTCATGAGATGTGTCGTATTGGCGGCATAAATCCAATTGGAATGAACTTCAAAGACATCAGCTGATATATTAATTCTCGACGAGAGCTCAAGGTCTATTGATGCCGACCAGTTAGACCTTCTGTCGAACATCGAGATTCCAGTTTCATCAAGGACAAACAGCGAATCTTTGTACGCCCTCATCATCTTTGGACTGGTCCCTAAATCCACATCACAAATTATGTAGTCTAGTGTATCTAGATTGATTGCGACGAGCGTGTCTGCATCTCCTGTGAGGTAGAATCCATCCTGCAAGTGCCTCAGGTAAAACTCATGTTTCTCAGGGAATTTTAAATTCAATAGCTCCCAAATGGCCCATGAGAAATTGCCCGGGTCCCATTTAAGCAAGGCATTTTGCCAGGGTTCTGGTTCGTGCCTTAGGTAGTAGTGCTGCATCATGTAGAATGACTCATCATAAACGAGTGATTCTGCTGTAGGATGCCGATACTCCTGTGTATCCATACTGAATAGATGTGGCTCCATTCTTGGTCCGTATAGAATCTCTGGATAGGCAGTCGTGAACCCATAGACATGAGAATCCACGACCTTGAGGTCTACCAGATCTGCTATGATGGGGTAGGTGTCACTGCTCACAAAGGGGTAGCCGAATTCTCTCTGAGCTACAGGGTCACCGACATCAAATGCTTTCCAGACTATTGGGTCCAACACACCTTGAGCCTTAACCACATCAGTAAGATAACCGGGGAAGTAGAATTCTGAAATCGGAGAGGGAAGGGGATTGAGAATACTCCACCACTCAATGAGATTGAGCCCTATACAAACAAAGCTAAGATTATCGGAAGATATGGTGTCATAACTGAGAATTCCTGAGTATTGAGAGTAATTGGGGAATACGAAATATCTGATATCATTGTAGTTTGTGACATTCATAATCACAAATTCGTCATAATACTTGATATAGATGTAATTGGAGCTCCAAGCAACAACTTGCCGTATTCCATCAGGGATATTACCTAACCTGACAGGTGCATCACCCTCTAGCACTTGACTTATGTTAGCGAGGCGAGATCGAGGTAGAGAAGGGAAAAAATCTGATGTTTCAGTCCAAAATAACAGGTCACCCTTCATTTCATTAAACTCCACCCACCTCCACACCCCTGTTAATTCAAATAGGATTGGACTATCGCTGATTGAAGTGTCCATTATATAATCATCATTACTATAATCCCTCCAAACAATGCGTGTTCCATCCACCACGAAATCAGAACAGGGAAATGTACTTCCTTTCTCGATTCTATCATTCGTAATGTGAAATAGCTGAAATATCTCGTCGTATTCAAGCCATACACAAAATATACCATCTCCTGCATCCAGTCCTGTCCATGTGCCCTCCTCAAAATAATCGAGGAGCTGTAAATTGCCTGACACGCTCACCAATGCCAAACCTTCAGGTTGAAGTGTAACCACTAGATCTCCATTTTCCAGTGTGTCTAGTTCAGCTGCAGGCAACGGCAATACTAATTCGCTGAGGATTTCAAATGCGGATGACCTAACCTCCAAACGATTAGCGACTGCAACAATGAGCCAATCTCCCAATGGTATTGCATCTGATGGAGCCCCGCCTACACGATTGACAATCTCAAGTGTGCTCTGATTGTGGTGAAACTGAGGAGTGGAGTTAATTGGGTTATCCATTGACTTAGATAGGCTATGATTAGGCATAAGCAGAAGTAGAATTATGATGATTGAGCCAAGAATTACTTCTCTACTCAATGAAGACAATGACTTACACCTTTCAAATGGTAAAATAGCTTTAGTTTCATAAAACTGTAATGATTCAATCAATCTACCAAGGACAGTCATTAGTATCATTCAGAATTCGTGAGATTCCAACCCCCAACATTGGCAGTCGTTTTAGTAGTTTTTCTGTGTCGTGGGAACTATTGATAACGTTTCAAGTATAGAGCAAAGTAGGGATTTCGCAAGACCCTAAATTGGAGAGAGAAATCATGGGAAAGCAAGGTGTTGCAGCAGGTGTTCTGACATTCATATTTGGTTTAGTCCTATTCGTTGATGACCTTCACGACTTTGTACCGGGTACCGAATTCCTCCACTTTCTACCGGACTTCGACCCGTACTTCATAATGGGATTTCAGTTACATCATCTCTACCTAGGTGCCCTGATCATGTTGATTGGACTGGCAATAGCTATGAAGTATGATGATTGAGTCCTGCAAATGTGAGTAGCCAGGCTCATGGACTGGCAATCCTACTGAGGTACGTGAGAAGTTTCAATACCACATAGACATGGGTTTTGCCTATAGTTATCGGATTATCCCCATCTAGCAGGTGCTAGGCCCCACTCCCTGAGTGCCCGATTGAGTTCTCCAACATGATAGTTAGTGTGCCTCAGAAGATAGATGAGCTTTTCAAGTATTGAGCTGAACCAGTGGAAACCGTCAATCTTGTGGAACTCGTCATCAGGGACTATTCGCATGGTGTCAGCCAATAGTTTGCCAATCTCAAGCAGATATGAATTGACCAGTTCCTTTGTGAGTTTAGGTAGAACTTCTTTCTTGATATCATCGACATCGTTCCAATTGATTCCAGCACGTGCACCCCATATCATCTCGTCCGGATCACTACCAAGATAGAACTGTGCTGTTTCGATGATGTGGAATGCAGTCTGTGAGTAGCACCACTGACCTACTCCATCGTGCCATCTCTCATCCGGGACCTTTTTGATGGCCGCCTGAAGAGTCTTCCATACTGAGGTGAACTGGTTGACAAGAGCCTTTGAAATCGGCTCAATTTCTTTAGCGGACATGTTATCACTCAGATTTGACGCGTGGATCCGAAACAACTTGAATCGGGTTGCTCTCAGAATCCTCGAAGTTGAAATACGAAACCATGTCAGGGATATCAACGATGTCATCTGAGTTAATGCCCTTACTCTTGAGATAATCCTTCGTGACAACAAGATCATCGACTACTAGCGTCAGAGTTCCGGAGCCTCGTTTAATCTCGCCCTCACGTTGATAGTTTAAACCCAGCCTTGCACCAGTGATTGGAAGGGCAAACTCCATCCAACCAGCTTCTTCTCCGCCATCCCAGGTCTTCTCTAGCCCGAGGATTTCTCCATAGAACTTCTTAGCGCGATTGAAATCCTTGACGTTGTACTGGAAGTAAACTGATTCCTTACTATAGGGAATCGGATATTTGTCGGTCATTCCTGTCCTCTCTGAAATTGTCTTAACATTCGTTAACTGTGTATGGAAATAAATCTTCTCCAATGATTGTGATGGTACGCTCTTAGAGTAAATTGATTGTCTACTATCCAAGCACTCCCAGAATCAACATTGGAAAGATGATAGTGGCATCTCCGATTACTGTTTCAAACCTAGCTTCGGACTGAACTTTCTGCCATGAGACCCCCTCAACCAAAGGGGCGCCACCGAGACTGCCGCCCTCGGGACGGTCAAGAGTGATTTGGACTGCCATATCGAGACCTCCCCTCAGGATTGTCGAGCCCATCGTGAAGTGCTTAGTAAGACCACCACCCAGCATTATCGCACCTGTCTTCTCTGCTTTCGTCACGATTTCTCCTAGAATCCGCAAGTCTTTCACAAAGTCTAGAGCAAAAGGTTTCGTCGTACTGTAAGTGTACATATGAAAGCCTAGCATTGAGTCCATCAGTCCTGGAGAAAAGATAGGTACTTTGTGCTGGGTCGCCTGTCGTACTATTGATGCTTCATCTGTAAGAGTAGCACCTAGTTCAGACATGAATTCGCTGGGAGCAAGACTCGTCATCTTCTCATCAGGCAGAGCATCCAAAAAAGCATAGATTCCCTTCTCAAATGTTTCAAAGTCCTTCTCCTCAACATAGAGATCTGCAATCCTACCCATCCCTGCTTTTCTCAGTTCGTGATCATCCTTCTGTGGTGGAACTCGGTAGTGTGCTCCACCATACGCCTCAACAAGGTCATGAACGATGTTTGCCCCACTTGTGACAATCGCGTTGACATACCCGCCCTTAACAAGATGGCTGACTATTACTCGCAGGCCACCCGGAACCATTGGTCCAGACAGAGAGAGGAACCTGAAACAGTCTGGGTCCTTGAACATACGTGCTATAATTGAAGCGGCTCTTCCGAGTCGACCAGCTCCAAGGACACCCACATCTCTCATAGCTTCCAGAATGCTACGTAAAGTGGTGTCATCAGTAGGATCTATGTGACGTACAGGTCTCATATCGGGTCACAGACACCGAGAGTCTTTGGTCCTGAGATAAGTCATACGGATATAGGTGTTTAAGACTGGTTTTCAGACACAGGATGTTATGAAGGAGCTAGGGAAGTGTGATAGTACTTCTGTACAAAGCATACCACTGAAAACCTTAGGGAGGTTCAAGACCGCTCAACGGAGGCTCCTACTCTCCTCAAAGGATTATGTATCGAATCTTGGAGAGTCCGCGGTTGTTCACTGTGGCCGGATAGCCCTTTTCAGTTTTGGCGACGAAGCTGAGATGAGTGAAAATGACCCCGCCGTGGCAAGAACTGTGGAAAGACTTTCTGAAAATGGACATGATGCACCCATGACTCAACAGAAGAAAGAAGCCAGGACTGCAGGAGGGATTCGGTCCCGATGATTGTAGACAAAGCTCATGTTAGTTTTGGATTAGAACATAGTCCAGAAAGCGGCGATGCTGAACAGGAGAATGGTGGAACACAGAAGTTGATATTGAGTCAACAGGTCAGAAGTCATTCGTAATATGAAGAATAAGACGCGAGCCCAGGTCGTATTCCGGGAGGGCAACACCCGGACCCGCGTATACCCAAAACGAATCGAGTATGATTGAGAGGGGTTCGGACAGGATTAGGCCTTTCTGCATGTGGATATGCTTCTCCGAATACATGGTGCGTCTGGAGAGAAGGCCGAAAGTAATTCATAAGGCGCACTTCAATAGCTTTTAAACATCGGTACGGATGATGTGTAGCTATGCAGAGCCTTGTCAGCCTATATTCCTTCACAATCGTGATAGACGCCCTGTTCATGCAGGGCATTCTCATCTATCTTGTACGAGGAGGAAGGAATGCATATCTGAACTCCATCATGAACTTCCGCAAACCAAAATCTTCTCTGGCTAGATACTATGCATGGAGGACCAAGAAGCTCCTTAACACAGTCATCGAGGGAATCGTCTATGAGATAATACTCATTGGATCCATAGTGATAATCCTCTATCCGCGGGGTGGCGTTCAACTAATCATAGATCTACTTGCCATTACGGCCTTTGTAGTTGTCTTATCGTCAATCAGCTCAATCCAGATGATTTGGCGTGTGAGAGAGGTTCTGAAGAAAGAAAGGGTCGTCCTTAAACAGCTCAAAGACTCAGATGACCGGATTGATATGACAAGGCAGATGGTTGATGAATTATACCAGGCAGGAGCATACGCTGATGGGCACATATGGTTTGCCCTGTTCAAAATCGCTCAACAGCAGGATGTTGTTGGATGGTCGGTGCGTGATGTCTTGATGGAGAAGAGCA
>JAEOTX010000115.1 GCA_016839605.1 Candidatus Thorarchaeota archaeon
ACATCAAATAGAGTGCATGAAAGCCCATGGCTATGAGAATTAGACCTAAAATAGACAGGATTTCAATCAGTAGATAAAGACTGATCATAGCATCTTGAGGAATCCAACCCATACCTCCTGCCATCATAAGAATATCGTAAACCAATACAATACAGACGCCAATGATTGCCAGAATCAACCAACGTTTGACGCCTGCACCTATGCCAAGCTCTGTTTCTTCCATTTTTCAACCTCCTTCATGAATTCAATTTTCACATTCGATGTACCTTATAGTACCTGAGCTCGGGTGCTACTACCGAGTCACCGTATGAAGATACTGTCAGCCCTACCAGAACCTCAATCTCGCCATCACTATCGACATCGCCAATCATTAGGTCTGCTACAGTCAGGTCAGTATCAGTCACCATGTGTTCAGTCCATCCGCTAGGACCATACTCGTAGTAACGAATTGTATCGTTTGTACGACCAACACCTGCGTCAAGGAAGCCAATTACTAGTTCATTGTCGCCATCGTTGTTGTCAACATCCCCAATAGCCAGGTCCTTGATTGGACCAAGTGCCTCATACTGGTAGGCATTGAGAGTTTCCTCCCAGAGGTCAAGATTAGCATCGTAGTCGTAGACTTTCACATAATTCTCTCGCTCAGGATAGAACCATTGAGCTATGGCAATCTCTGTCTCTCCGTCGTTGTCTACATCTCCTGTTGTCATACACTCGCCAGATTCTACGCTCAGTATATCATGCTCTATCCAGGTGCCATCAAGCTCGAAGTATTTCAGAGCTGACTCGCCAATTATGTCGACGTCACCTCTTGCAAAACAGACTATCTCATTGTTGCCATCATGAGTGACATCTGCAACCTCAATGAATGAGTAGTCATACTCGAAGTCTCTTAGATCAATCTTCGACCAGGTTCCGGACGTCGTGTCGTAGTCGAAATACTTCAGTTCAAATCCATCACACGGAGTCTTGCATGCTACAATTTCATTCTCCGGATCAGCATCAATATTTCCAACCACCACCGTGTGAATGATTAGCATTTGTCCGATTGGGTAGTATGTCCAGTCGGTGTCATATTTGTAGTATCCAAGCCAGAATTCATCATTTGGCAATACTTCCATTGTCAGAATCTCGTTTAGATTATCGTTGTCCACATCCTCGACCTGCACCCAACCTTGCACAAGAAGATCAGCAATGGTTTCTAGGGTCCAGATACCATTGGTGTACTCATAGTATTTGACTGGCCCATTTTCCTCTAGGTGATAGGTGATATAGACCTCGTTCTCAAGGTCATTGTCTATATCAGCCATTCTAAAGCAATCACTCGCAGCCGGCATCTCAAATGTGATGTCATCGATAATGTACTCAAAGGCAGGCTCGAAGACAATGCAAGCCAGATCTACGTAGAGCGATGAAACTTGGGGAGATTTCCCTTCTGGACCTCGGTCATTGTCGACAACTCTTAGGTAGATGGTTTCGGAAATGTCATCTTGTATATCCACTGAGTACATCTTGTCAACACCTATGTTTGTGATTGCTGCGATTGTCTTCCATGAGCCAGAGGATTTCTCCTGAACAAAGAATGCAGTGTCTTGATCATCCCATTGTAGAAAACCAGAGTCGAGATATTCACCTGAGAGTTCTATATGCCCATAGAAACGAAATGTCGTGTCAAGTCGGGGACCAAGATTGTCAAAGGCATAAATCCAGCCTAAATCAGCGGTGTCGTCTCTAGGATTCTTGGTTCCCTGACGATTGCGCTCCTCCATGAGAATCTCATATACCCCATCCGCATAGTATGTGTTCACGAAGGTCCCCGAAGAAGTGCCATAGCCCGTTTCAGGGTCTTGATACTCTGCATCAATGGTTTCACAGTCATCAGGTGGCGGGTCAGGCGGAGGACCTAGAAGGGTCACAGTACGAGAGTCTGACTCACCATCCTTAGCTGTTTCACCCTGGCTGAATATCCGTATCTCATATGTACCAGGAATGCCTGTCAGAATCCAGCTGACTCCATAGGATCCGTCTTGTGATAGTGTATCAGTCTGTGGTTGATCACCATCGACAATTTGCAGATTGGCATCTCCTACATTATTGAAGTCCGTCGAGCCTTCACCCGGGGCATACTGGACAAATGTCTGCACAAGGCCAGCATCGCCTCTCTTTGCTAGCACAGTTCCTGTCACTTCAAAGGTTCCACAGACCTCGAGGACATCATCGTATTCGACTTCGAATCCATCATCAGGGCTCGAAATTGTTACATCTAGCGCTGTCTTGGGCGGCTTTCCAGCCAGCACAAAACAGGTGCTCAGTGAGAACATCATCACCATAGCAAAAGCAATGAGAAATCTTCTATTCAACCTCCGACATCTCCCTTTAACCGATTGGCTGATTCTTCAAGGGGGCCTCGCCCCCTCTATACGTCCAGAATCGTTAGCTTGGTCCATGATAAGGATTTTTTACGGTTGATGGAGACTTGGTTGCCATAACTCAGTTGAAACTTAGCCTAGGCAGGGTCTAAGACATGATTTGATAGACTGTTGCGTTCATGCCGGAAGGCCCTGAGAACAGCCACACGCCATCATGAATCCACCGAAGCAATCCGTCGGAATCCACGATTACAATCATTGGGATTACACCCATACCGCACCAAATTGATGCCTCCCCGTTTATGTCACTACCAAAAGGCCAAGCCAGACTTTGGTCTGAAGCGTATGCTTCCAATTCCGCCAGTGTTTCGTTCATGTTAACCGTTAATGAGAGGATATTCACTGTGTCACCAAACTCCTGATAGAGCGATTTGGTGTAGCCATTCTGAGTTTCACAAGCTGGGCACGAGATAGCCATGAAATCAAGGACGGTCACCTTGTTTCTAAGTTCGTGCATTGTTAGTGTGTCGTTGCCAACCATTGAAAAGCTCCAGTCAGGTACGTACAAACCACGGTCAATGAGATCACGATCAGTCCAGTCATATGTTTCAGTGGTTGTTTCCAAGCCGAGGCCTAGAGGCAAGATGCCTGCTAGGGTTAGGCCAATTACTGCCAGCACTAGAACTAGCACAACTCCTAGGGCTGCGATTGGTTTTCTCACGTTCACTAAGAATCCTCCCCTGAGGGAATCAGTTCTTCAATTGTTCTTGACGTTGCTAGATCCTCCTCTTTTAATGGCCCAATCAAAATTGCTGCCTTTTCCTTAGTTGGACGAGTTGGTAAGTGGAGATCTTCCCTTGTGACGGCGACAGCAATCAGAATAGTGATGAAAGCTCCAGTAATTGATGCAAGGATTCTCTCAACCGGATAAATGAAGATGACACTGGTGTAGACGACCGCAATTAAATCCGGAGGCACAGCTAGGAAGACGTATGCTCTCATCACTGAGGCCACAGTATGATCGGCCATAACAGAAATGAAGACAAGCAGCCAGATTGCTATAGCTACTTTGGAATTGATAGTTCCGGCGGATAAATCCAAACCATCATTGAGATGTTTCTTGAATTGGGGAACTATAAACAGGAAGGAAAACAATAGAGCGATGATGTGCAACCAGAGGAAGCTATAGACTAGTAAGCCAATCTGTGTGATTAAGAAAAGTCCAATGGTCACCAAAAAGACAATGGGAACCATACGATGCCTGCCTTTTTTGATCAGTCCAGCTACAAAGGCACCTGTTGCCGGCGGCATTCCAGCGAATATGCCACCAAGGAATCCAAATATCCCCCAGAAGCCAGCGGACCATGGATCAACAATTGCTGCTATAAATGTGCCAAAGAACACGGAAACAGTCCCATAGAATGGGCCAAGCAAATAACCGATGATAGGAGCTGATATGAAATCTATAGAGAAGTAGGCGCCAGTCCCACCAATTGGGAGAGCAGCGGGAAAGAGTGTCAACACCATCTGAACAGCTGCAAACACAAAGGTCAGCGCCCACCATGCCCTCTTCAGAGTCCTGGCCATCTCTCTCTCCTCCTTATAACGAAGACTCCTAGGATGATTGCGAAGCCAACACCGAGTACACCAGCTGCTAGACGATAAGCTGGAACTGTTGGTTGGTCAGCTACTCGCATTAGCCAGACATCGACATCATTAGCCTCCCAGTCTCTTGCAGTCGTCCCTGCCAATACAAAGCCGCCCTCGCTAGATTCAACTATTGCCAGCAGTCCATCGCGCTCACTCCGGAAATATAGTTGGTCCCATAAGTAGTGACCACTGTCATCAATTCGCAGTAACCAACCACCACCCTGATCGGGGTAAAGGCCTCCGCCAGACCCTGCAATAGCATAACCACCATTGCTGCATCGAACCATGGATACCGCGGAACCAAATGCAGAAGTACGATGCCAGAGTGCGTAGGATATGTATTCGTGGTCCGAGGTCACGGTGCCTTCAGCATCGGTATGAATAATCCAAGGCCCTACTGCATGACTCGTTCCAGCGATGATGAAGCCCGTATTCGTTTCCAGAAGTAAAGAGCCGTGATTATAGCCAGGTCCGCCATATGTTTGATACCACTGAAGATTTCCAGAGGAATCAGTGCGAACCAGCAATATTTCGGTTTTCGACCCAATTTCTGGCCCAAAACTAAATGATCCCCCTATCATAGCAAATCCCCCATCGCTACACAGAACAAGACCATGCCTGGAGGAAAGGTCTGCTTCAGTTCCGCCATAGGTATAGTTCCAGAGAAGGTTGCCCTCGGAATCCGTACGGGCTAGGTAGAAGTCATCGTTGCCTATCACGCCAACCCTCTCTGTAAAGCCAAAGAGAGCAAACCCGCCATCCGGACATTGGACCATGTCTTCGAATAGCCCTTGGCCATAGGTCTTATTCCACAATTGATTGCCATCCGAATCTGTGCGTACTAGCAACGTCTCAACACGATGCGAATTGGTGCCTGAGTCATACACCCCAAGATACCCTGCGATTGCAAAACCTCCGTCAGTGCATTCTAGAAGAGAATACCCCATCGATTGTTCTGGGTCTCCCACATACCTGTATGTTTGATTCCACAACTGTCCTCCTTCAGAATCAATTCTGACAATCCAAATCTTGCCTTCTTGACCTGCCCATGGAGAGTCCGCATAGCCCGTCAAAGCATAGCCGCCTGTGCTCACCTCAATCAGGTCAAAACAGTAGTCCCATTGGGGACCCCCAAAGCGCCGCTCCCAGATGATTCCAGGTGTTTCTTGAGGTGTCATACTCTTCAAGAAATACTGTTGGGCTGAAACAACAGGCATTGACATTACAAGAGCAAGCAATAGTAAAACTGGCCCAAAATATACAATGCGATACCTTCTACGCACTACAATCGCCCTCCAGCAAGCATAATCAGGACATGAGGATATCAATTAATGATAAGTATTTCTTGCGGTCGAATGGCTTCTTGCTGCCATAATTCTGAAACATGGCTATCGAAGCCTTGATTTGGAAGGGCGTCCTTGCATTCTATCACCTAGTCTAAGAGAAGTTTGAGGGACACGTTTTGGAGAGGTGCTTCCTAGATATCCAAGTCTTGCCAGATAGTATCGAATCCAGACTTGATGTTGAAATAGCACTAGACTACTTATCGGATTCTGATGATGAAGTAACTTACACCGTAGAATATGACCGGGAAGAATTCGATTTCGTTCTTTCTAAAGAAACCGCAGCTAGCTCAATCTCTGACATGATACGACTGGTCTTCTCAAAGGACTCACTCAAGAAGGTGTTGCATCTAACCAACGCCAAGGCCGCGATTATTGAGATCGCATTGATACAGGATGATGGAGATCCTAGTCCTAATGTGCTTGAATACAGTGTAAACCTAGTGCACGGATTGATACCAGCTTCCGTTACCATCAATGAGTTCCAAGACCTTCAGACAAAGCTCCCTCACAGGACTGTACTGGACATGTCCTTTTCGGGTTGTCAGTTTGAAGACCTTCTTGCTGAGATACTAAACAGACTCGGATTGATTGTAGTACTTGATCGCCCTACTTCCTTTTCTAGGACTTGTTGGTTATCAGGGAAATTACTTGACAAGTCGGTCTTGATTGTACTTGATGGCGTGAAGGAGAGTTTAGAAGACCGTGTCTCTGTAGATGTGTGGAGTAATCTTGGGAGGCTTGATGAGGCAATCTTGGAGATCATTGCTGACACGACAATAGGCAATGTCAGGATGGACTTCAGTGGGCTCGATGTTGCGTGGAAAATAGATGCAGAAAAAGAAGAAGAGGCATTGTTGACGGTCGTGGTGTCTTCAAAGCCAGAAATGGAGATGCAAACAGAGAGTCCGATCTTCTTCACCTTGGACTATCAAGGACTTCTTACAGAGAGTTTTGAAACGCCATTTCCAAGAGGGAAACAGCAGGCGTCTATTGCAGCGGATTTGAGTGACATAAGAGCCTCGTGGAACGACAAACTCACAGAACCATACCTTTCTGTTCATGTGAGTGATGCTAAATGGAAAAGCGTCAGGCGTGCATATCATGTGGATTTCACATGGGAACATGCATTGGAGAAGCAGACAAAACTCAGACTGTCCACTGGAAGTAGGTTCCGTTCTCTTAGTGAGTTCGGGAAATACCTAAACATGACAGAAGACAAAGAGTCTGCTTTTCGACTTTTCATAGAATTCTGTCTGAAACGCGAACTGAGGGGTTGTGAATCACAGCGAACGGCTGCCCATTGTGCTAGGGCGGCCATCCTCACAGGGCTAGTGATATGCTTTAATCCTCAACGGGGACTCTCTGGTTATCTTGAGATGTTGACCAATTCAGAAGCACCTAAGATACTGGAGGAGCTTGGATCTCAGCGAACTTGGAGAGACCACATATCACAGATTGTGCAGCTCAGTAGTGACTTCATCCCGCAAACTGCAAAGCTGGGGACACTAAATAGCAGAAAGAAACCGGGCCGGCCTCCAACTCAACTAGTTCCTATCGCGCATCCTTTGGAGCTGTTCACTCAATTCCTTAATGACCCTGAGAGTCTGGTTTGTCGATACTGCAGATTTCTCAGAGCCTAGAGAACCTGACTATCATTGTTTCCAGATGACTTGACTGAGCGTACAAACTCGCTGTTGACACGATAGACGGGGAATCCACTAGCAATTAATTCCTCCACAAGGGTCTCAACAGCATGGCTCTCCATATTCATCATGCGAGAGAGTCTTGACAGGCCCATACGGTCATATGAGAGCAGTAGTATCTTGATCCTCTGCAATGACTCGTCATAGGGCTCACGTTCATGGTAGTATGTGTCCTTTCGGGACTTATAGAAAAGAACCGAATAGGAAGCTCCTGTCAAGGAAAGAACAATGCCCAGGAGAGCGAATCTCCAAATGTTCGGATTTGGAGCAGAAACGCCCAGATTATACACAAGACCTAAGCTGTATTTATCCGGAAAATCAAGATTGTATCCACCGTGGGCCAGCTGTAGACCTAATGCAATTCCCTCTCGTGTATTAACATTGAGATCCGACACTGGAATCAAGAACTCGTAGATGAGAACCCCGTTTGTTTCAGAAGAAGCAGAAACAACATTTGGAAACAAACTGTTGTACACCCCAAAGACAGACGTGTAAGTACTGCCTGCGCTAGGTGAAGCCTGGGAGACCCCCAAATCTTGAGTCTGAATGCTCCAAAGGCCATCCGCATTTGCATCGAGAAACAGAACTGCTCTGGAGTGATATGAGTCAGGTATCGGTGATTCAATAGCTATATACAGACTGTCTGAGGTGAAACCAGCCGTCACATTAACGAGAACTTCCTCCCCGCACTCGCTCCTGAAATCAAACTCATACTGCTTTGCCTGAGTTGCTTCGTTCTCGTCCACACTGCCATCGATAACTGGTTGGATTGGCATGAACCAGACACCGAACTCATACTCACGCACATTGATACGAAGCGTATAGACAGCTGTTGTTTGATGACCTTCAGAGTTCGTGGCATGCACAGTCAGACGCAACGAAACAGGAAATATGGTTTCTTCGCCATAGATGAGGAAGGGAACTTCAAAATCCCATGGGGAGTCTACTTTGAATGAGGGTCCCTTTTCCCATGAACAGGACAAGTTAGTAGCGGCTCCACGTACCTCAAGGTCCAATATATCCAGAGGATACACAATTGAGTTGTTCCCGGGGCTAAGAAGCACAATCTCGGGATCAGTAGACTTGGATTCTCTCTCAAACTCATAGATATCAACTGATTCTAGACTGAGACGACATGGTTCCACTTGATTATGATGACCTGAAACGATGAAAGTCATGGTCAAAGGTGATTGAGGAACTGTTCGTGATACGAATGCAACGAGTGTAGTATCAATCTCCAGTCGAACAATAGTTTCGGTCCACTCAATCCTAAGAATGTGCCATCCATTCATGTCCCCAGTTTCAACACTCGCTACTGTTCTTTCTCCATCTGCGTAGGAGACTAGAAAGAGTCCCCCATCCCAACAATCAATGAAGACTCCATTCTGACACAATCGACCATTAGCTATCCAGTCGCTTTCATCGTCCTGCCATTCGTCACACCAGCCGATACAGGAATAGCAGGTTCCCTGGGTGAAAGAGGCATTTATCTCTGCGATAATTCCCGGACCAAAATCTCGTGTAGACCTCAAAAGCACAGTCTTGAGCTGCTCCCCCCACATATCAAGGATTTCTCCATCGTTCCAAGCAAGACTAGGATTATTGATCTCGATGAGGTTCCACTCAGAGCTGTTGTAACCGAGTGGTGAACTCTGGAACTGCTCAGTGAAGATAAGTTGACCTCTACTTTCGGAGATGGCACCAAGGCTTTCTGCAGAAGCGATTCTTGGATATCCTGTTGATGTTTCGCTGTGAGGACTGGTGCTTGACACAGGTATACTAGCTAGAAGAAATACTGCGATTGCCAACAGCACCAGTCTTCTCAAATTTACAATCTCCTCACTGGCCATGGATTTGGGAATTGGTTGGCAAAAAGCCTTACCTTTCTTAGTAGCTCTCTGTCCTAACCCGCCATGAGCGCAATAAGGCTCTAACGTTTATTAGAAGGAATGAAACCAACCTCTGTAATTGCTGAGATTTCAGTAGTTTGACAATTCTCCAAGTGATACTCATGATTAGAAAGAAGGGTTTTGATACTTCACAATATCTCGCTGCTCAGATCAAGCGGATTATGGAACGAGTAGACCATTTCGATAAGCTCTATCTTGAGTTTGGAGGGAAACTCCGATATGACCATCATGCCTCGAGAGTGCTTCCTGGTTTTGAGCTCGACACAAAGGTCCAGATGCTCAAGAAACTGGGTGAGAATATCGAGATTATTCACTGCATCAGTGCAAAGGATATCGAGCGACGAAAAATAAGACGGGACTTTGGCCTGACATATGAGGACCAAATTCTCAAGGACATTAGTGACTTGAAGCAACTGGAACTTGATGTAACTGCTGTGATGATTAGTAGATACAGTGGAGAGCACACCTCTGACAAGTTCAAACAACGTCTTGAGAACAGGGGCATCAGAGTATTCACTACTCATGAGATCACTGACTACCTCACGGATCCAGATAAGGTGGTCAGTGATTTGGGCTATGGAAAATTCGACTATGTAGACACTGAGAAGAAGATTATCATCGTCACAGCGCCAGGACCTGGCAGTGGGAAGATGAGCTTTGCCATGAGTCAGATCTATCATGACAGACAAGAGGGTATAATGAGTACTTTCGCGAAGTTCGAGACCTTTCCAATATGGAACCTACCCGTGGATCATCCTGTGAACATTGCATATGAGGCTGCAACGGCGGATATCGGTGACTACAATTGTGTTGATCCCTTTCACAAAGAGGCCTATGGCATTGAGGCAACCAATTACAATAGGGATGTAGAAAACTTCTCCATCATCAAGAAGATCATTGAGAAGATCACTCCTGCTGGAGACCCCTTGGCAGATATCAAGAGTCCTACAGACATGGGAGTCAATATGGCCAAGGAAGGGATAGTTGACGACAGTGTGGTGCGACAGGCAAGTATTGATGAGATTGTACGAAGGCATTACCAATACCAGAGAGACTTCGTTGAGGGCAATGTCACACACGACACACTTGAGCGCATGGATAGAATAATGACCCGTGTGAATGCCAAACCAGAAGATCGCACAGTGGCAATTCACGCAAATAGAGCTCTGGAAGAAAGCTCAAAGAAATCAAAGATTATGCCAAGAGAGATGCATACTGGAGCCGCTATCGAGATACAACCCAAGGAAAAAGCATCCATCATTCTCACCGGAAAACAATCAAGGATTCTCAATTCAGAGTCCGCTGCACTCCTCAATGCGGTCAAATACATAGCAGGAATTCCAGACGAGATTGATGTTCTTTCGCCAATCATCATTGAGAGCATAATGAAGCTCAAGGAACAGATGGGCACAATGGATACCAGTCTTGATATCAAGGAGGTACTTGATGCTCTTGCTGTAAGTGCAGTCTTCAATCCAAACGCTGCAGAATGTGTCAATGCATTGCAGGAGCTGGATGGATGCGAAATGCATAGTACACATCTTACAGGACGAGGATGTGAAAAGGCTCTCAAGGAATTAGGTCTCATCCTTACGACAGATGCTAGAATCCCAATGGTCAATAATTGGTGATTCTTCTTCACAGAGAAAATGTGTTCTAAACATACTACTCAGAGGGATTGAGGGGAGCGCATATTAGGTCTCAAAGGTAATGTGTCATGGGTGGTTAATGACTTGAAGATTCAGGAGCTAAAGGAAAAGGTATTCCCCCTACTGAGAGCTGGAAAAAGAGAAGACGCTCTAGAACTAATCAGGAGTGCTGAATCTGAGGCATTGAACACGCTTCAGTGGATTGGCAAGGACTCCGATGAACGAGCAGAGGTCTTTGCGAATGCATGCCAAGTCTTCATTCATCTCGAGGATGGCAATCCTGAGAAAGCAGTGTCATTCATTGACCAAGCTGGAGATGACGAGGTCTCACTAGGTCTGCTAACTATATCCCAAATCGTTGTCAAAGAGGTTGGTCTACCCGAGGGCGGCGGTATACCGTCGACTATCGACCTCTGCATATCACTTGCTGAGGTTGGTTCGAAATATGCCCTCTCGAAGGACAGCAGGAAACATGCTGCAATGCTCAATCACAATGTAGCTGCATTCATCTCCCCAGACTTCGATGACAACATCCCAGAAACATTGCTGGAAAAAGGAGAGAGAGCGGCAGTCAATTCTCTTGAGATTCGAAAAGAGATGGGAGCCCCAGTGGGAGTCTCGTGGGGAGAGTGGATGGCAGGAATATACAGCCTAGCAAAGGGCGATGGTAAGGAAGCGTTAGAACACTTCAGCGAAAGCTCACGCGTAGCTGACGAGATAGAGGAAGAGAAGGGCAGAATGACATACGCTGCATGGGCCGACCTTTACCACGGAAAGACACTCGCGAAGCTTTTCCCAGATAAACGAGAGAAAGGCTTGAAACTGATGCAGAAAGCTCATGGCCTGTTCAAAGAGATTGAGGATGACTGGAGTATTGGACATGCAGGGGCGCTTCTTGAGCGGTTTTCAGAGTGATTCATGAACTTGTTTCTACTCTGGTTTAGTCCCCATCGCCAACACTGCGTCTCTTGCTTGATGTATTCCATCAGCCTTCTTGTAATTCTTCAGAACCGCGAAGGCCAGACCCTTCAATTCTTCAATGGTGATGATTCCCTTCTGCTGAAGCTCCTCCATGACCTCCATCCATTCTTGGTCCACAAATTCCTCCCACCACTCTTCCTCAGAGGTATAGACCATATCAAAATGCTCCACCACCGTCTTGATGTCAACAAATCCAGCTTTTGAGAGGATTGAGTCCCACCCTTCACTTGTCTCTCTGTGTGACCACCCTGCAATGTTCTTTCGGTGAGGCGAATCCAAAGGAAGGTATTCGAATAGCAGGTCTCTCATGATAGCAGTGTCATCTGCTTTTGCCCACCCACTGATGGCAGCTCTACCCCCGCTCTTGAGCACACGGAATATCTCTGACATCATCCTGTCAGGAGCGATGTGCTCGTTCTGGTCAAAGTCGAAGGCGTCATCCCAACCAATGAATCCTGATGTGACAAAATCAAACAACTCGTCATCAAAGGTCATCTTACGAGCGTCCATGAAGAGGACCTCTGCATTAGAGATGTCGCACCTTTTGATCTCGCCTGAGGTGCGGTTAAAGCATCCTTCACAGGTCTCAATGCCAGTGACTCGCCCCTTGAGACCCACTCTTTTAGCTGCTGGATACAAGGACGCTCCACCTCCTGTGCCAACATCAAGAACATGCGATCCTGTTGCTGGTTTAACCAGTTCGACAAGTCGTTGTCCGAAGTGGTCCCAATATGTCCCCCAAGTCTTAGGCGTGAGAGAATCAACCTCCATTTAGAATACCACCACGTTATAGTGGTCCAGGGTTCATAAATAGCATTGAGCTCAACGCAATTCCCACTCACATCCATCTCTCCAACAGACTGATTAGAAAAAGCATGTTTCATTGATGAATCGTGAGGCATTCTATGGTCGGGAAGATTGACCCAGAGATTGTATTCCTAGGGACTGGTGCCGCAATCACTCTACCAGCATTCTTCTGCACCTGCTCCACATGTGAAGAGGCACGCAATGACCCCAGCCTTAGACGAACTCGTTCTGCACTTGCACTCCTTGGTGAAGAGACCACGGTAATAGATGTGGGTCCAGATATAGAACATCAACTTGAGAGAGAAGGAATCAGAACCGTCGATAACATCTTCATCACGCATTGGCATTACGACCACTTTTGGGGTCTTCCTGGATTCTTCGAGCCAGTGAGCATTAGCAAATGGGGTCGGATTCAGTTGTATGGCCCAGTTGATGTCATTGGTCGTTTTGAACGTGACTATGAAGGGATGAAAGGGTGGTTCGAGCTTCACACTGTCAAGCCAGGTGATAGAGTGCAGTTGAAAGACGCTGCCTGGGAGGTAGTGAAGACAACACACACCGAGTACAGTGTGGGCTACATTGTAGAAGCTAAAACAAAGTTCGCCTATCTTGTGGATGGTGTAGTCCCACCTCCTGAAACAGTCAGTAGACTGGATGGCTTGGACCTATTGATCGTGGAATCGACAATGGACTCTTTAGATGTCGAATGGCACAACTTCCAACTTGATGATGCAGTTAAATTCTGGAAAGAAACTGGCATTCCAAAATGCATCCTCACTCATCTCTCATGTCATGGATGGAAAGAGGACAAACTGATAGCTGGTATGACCCCCTCAGAAAGAAAGGACTATGAGGGCAAGCATCAGGGTCTGACATTCGCATATGATGGAATGCGCATTTCAGTTGGTTGATTCCAATTTGAATTCTAGAAATTCAGCAATCTACATTACCGCATCGCAGTTCTTGCATTGAGACCGAATGGCCAAGTTTTTGTATCCACAGTACTGGCATTCGACTATTTCACCGATTCTCTCGAATGCTCTTGTTGAAATTGGGTCAAGTCCAGTGAACTCCATGACCTCATCAGATACAGGATCATAGATGCGAATCGCATAGAACGATTCGTTTCCACTCGAGTGGGTCGCCCTTGATTCAATGAACTGACCCAATGGTCTTCCCGCAAAGTGTTCCAGAGAGAAAGATTTCGCAATCTTACCACCCCTCACCTCGAGTATCCTGTCAGTGGTGAGGTAATATCTTGTTCGTTTCACTTTAATCAGTGTGCCAAGGAGTATACTGATTCCAATGAGGGTCAGGATGCCAAATATGATTCCAACAGATAGTCCAAAATGCTCGACTGACGCAAGGGAAATCCCTGGACCCCCTGCAACAACAATGAAACCAAAGAAGATGATCCAGAATCCAGTGCCCGCTTTTCGACTCCAAAGAATCTTCTCTGCGGGCAGCATGCCCACTTCTGGAGGGTCAAAACGTCCCATATCAGATGAGATTGAGCTTTCGTTCATACGGACACCATGTTCAAACATCGGTACAAGTCTCATATGATATTTCTTCGTCTTAGCTGGCTAATCTTGGAAATCTAATCCATATGCTCAGACAACGAACCCTAAAATTGCTAGTTGCACATGTAATCCGCAGGGTGAACCAATGCGATTTGACCCACCAAGGCAGGGACTAGAAGCTGGTGAGAGTATTATCTGGACAAGGAGAGAAGGTACCGGCGGCAAAGTCATTGTATCCGGTTTCCTCTTCTTCATGATTTCACCAGTGGTTATGGTTTGGACTTACAACCTGTATGGCATGAGTATGGTGGGAGCCGTCGCCTTCCTGTTGTTCATCATCTTCATTGCCATAGCTGTGGGTTTCATCCGTGAGAGGAGAACTAGGTATTATCTGACTACTGATAGGATCATTGAGGCTCGCGGAGGGATCTTAGTCAAAGAGGTGCCTTTGGACCACTTTGCGGGAGTACCTCTGAGCCAGTTCCTTGAAGCCAAGGTTACACATCAAGTCAATCATCGGCCAATCTACACGATAAGAGTTTACGACCCTGTCACTGATGATGTGTTTGAACTGCAGGGTCTTGACGGCTCATCGTGGAGGGCTTTTGAGAGAATAGGGCAGACTAGTGAATGTCCTTACTGCGAATACAACAATATAGGGATAAGTTCAAAGTGCAAGAATTGCGGCGCCACATTGTAGCTAGCTGTTCAGTAGAACCTCTAATTCAGAAGCAAATGTGAACAATCACGATAAGTCAGGGATTGTGCGCTATTCGGTCTTGATTGGCAACGTATATTCTCGCAAGATTTCGTTATAAAAATTAATAAACAAAAAGATTAACGAAATAATGGAGGTTGTTTTTTGGAGTCTGTCGAGAGTCTACATCATGCGTCTGAACGTCGGGCGATGTATATCATTACGGATGCTGTTTTTGGGCTGGCTATTGGGCTTGCAGCGTTCAGCCTCACCGAGTACGAGATAAACGTGATTGAGGATGTATATTTCGCCATAGGATTCTTCTTTCTGACGTTCTTCTTCATCAGTCTCTTCTGGGTATGGATTCGACGTTTCTTTGAAGATTATCCTGTGTATGGCGGCGCCATGGCAGGTATACTCTACATAATATGCTTCCTCGTGGCCATCATGCCTTTCATAATGCGGCTCTTCTTCTCTTCCATGTATGGAGGAGCCACAGAGGTCTCTGTCATTGCGCAGACATGGCTTTATCCCCTAGACATGGGCATCATAAGCATCCTAGTCTGTGGTCTGCATGTCCTGTTTCTCAAACAGGGACGAAATACAGTGCCTTGGCCAGAGTACAAACACATTGCCACAGATGGCTTCTCAGCACTTATCTTCGGAATAGGATTTCTCCTCTCTGCAGTAGCACCTATAGATCAGACACTGGGAGAGATTATTTCGTTCGCCATTCCAGACCCATTTGCAGGTATACCAGCTAAGTTTGGAGTCTGGTTTGTATTAATCATAATCGCGATTCCTGTCTATATAATCATTGAACTATATCTCAGAAGGATGGAACGTTCATACGAATATACTGTGGACAAACCACAATTTGAGAGCCAATTAGAGTAGCTAGCAAGTCATTCTCTATTCTGCCTTCCTCTTCTAAGAAAAAGAATTACTGCGGCAATCATGATAGTGATGGAAATGCCTCCAATTACCATGAGCGGCACCTGATCGCTATTGGTCGTTGTGGGCATTGGTGTACTTGTTTCCTCCTCCCTCTCGGATAGAAGGATTTGCACGGTTTCCTGTGGGCCAGAACCAAAATCGATGTCACCTGCTGGTGTTTCAGAAAACAGATAGCTGACGATGACGTGAGCTTCGTCAATCGATTCCCCAGCCACATTCAGGATTGCTTGGTTCTGGTTCTGTATCTGCTGAACATGCCAACCATGCAAATCTCGATATGCAACCGAAATCCCCGCAACACCATCTGATGGCAGATTCAATTCAACGCTGAATCTGTCTGGCGGTAATGTGAGCTGGTACACCTTGGAACCGTAGCAATATAGTTCTAGATTGTCATCTTGAAAGGGGAGGGATTCAATGGTAGTGTAATCCTGGATTGTCGCATCCATGTCACGGAAACCATAACGCCCGTCCGCAAACCCCTGTTCATCAATAGTCAAAGCGGTCATCCAGTCCAGATAAAGCTCATTGAAGGATATATTATGTCCTGCATCCTCGAGTGCAGTTTCCAGCCCCAGAGCTCCATCATCTTCGTGTTGAACTAGATTCCGAAGGAACTGTACGCCGTATTGCTCTGCTAGGTAGAACGCAAAGAGATAGCAAGTCCCATAGTCCTGAGCTTCAACCTCGAAGTAGATGAATGAGTCATGTATGTCTTCGAGGAAAGGTAAAACTCGGACAGTCATATTGTCGTCAGGGAGATATCCTGCATAGTAGGTTGAATACTCCGCTAGTCCCTCGAGTACAAAATGCACCTCATCAAACTCATAGTTGAACCAGACCAGGTGGTGAAACTCATGGGTAATCGTTCGTATGGGATTGGCTGTACGGTAGCAGACATAGATCATCTCGCAGAGGTTCGAGTGTTCCCCTGGACCCTCGTTTGTTTGACGGTAGTAGCTCTGGCGATGCTCGACTACCAGAATATAGATCCTCGGATCTCCATCTA
>JAEOTX010000116.1 GCA_016839605.1 Candidatus Thorarchaeota archaeon
AGATCCCGGTACTGGCACAGGGGACCAAACTGATCCGGGATATTATCCTCCGTATATGCCGTACATCTATGTTGAGGATGTTGACAGCAATGTCTATTGGATTCAGGAGGACTATGTCTATGACTACTCCTACAACTGGTCTTTCTCCAATCTCCTTGTTGTTGTAGTCCTGGACCCAGACGCATCATACATGTCGTGGTTGTCTGGAGTTAATTGGTTCGTTGAGCCTACTGCGACTGACATATGGGGCTTGATGTGGTATCCAGAACCCGTTGCACTGACAGGTGATGAGGTTTTCATCTATTCCACCTTCTATCTCTCTGAGTATAACTCGAGCTACTACTACAGTGCCAATTACACTTGGTATGATGATGACATGAATCCTGTCGATGCAAATGATGTCATTCCCAATCTCAAGGAAGAGTATTCATGGGCCGCATGGATGAATGAGTCCTACGAGTATGACTATGAGGGTTCCTTCACAAGCTATGGTTTTGACATCAGCGAGATGTTTAACGACGGCGAAACTTCTCAATGGATGGATCACTACTTCTCAGGGCTTTCTGCTTTCAATGACACCAATGGAAACGGAATCATGGACATAGTATACGATCCGATTGAGATGGACTATGATGAGGATGGCATAGTTGATTGGGTCTACTATGAGATGAACGCGACCGCGTCTGAGTTGGTCTATGACTTCTACGCGGAGTCAGCTGAACTTGGCAATGTTGTTCTGCCACAGCTAAATGATGATGAACAAATCGAATGGAGTGCTGAGGTCGTTGATATTGAGGGCAACCTCATGACTGCCTATCCTTATCCTGAGCCAATCTGGTGTTTCTGCGGTACAGACGCGCCACCTGAAGAAATAGCAGAACCAGAGACCGTTCCTACAGCTGTTGACCGATTGGAGATGGTCTACCGGTTTGAAGTGACAGATAAGGCTGCGGTACTCAAAGTGGACCAGCACTTTGGTGACTTCACGAATCCAGAGACTGGAGTTATCCTACCTGAGGTAGATGGTCTCAGTTTAGCCGCAAAATACTGGAGTTCCTTCTCCAGCTACACAATCACTGGAGAACTCTATGACGGAACCGAAGTTGGTGTAGCCATGCCAGAAAGTGCACCAGCGCCCGAAGGCACGCTCAGATTCGAGGAAGTAAGAGAGCAAGAGACCGATCTTCGCACCACTATCGAATTCGGCGGAACTTATCTCTGGGGTAAAGATGGCGGAACTTACGATGTAGGAACTGCGATTATTCCCACGTATTTCTACGCTATGCCATTCGCAGAACAGGGCGCACCTGCTGCTGACCTTGCATTTGGAGCTGACATGTGGTACATGCAGACCTACTACTATGCATCCTGCTACGCGGAGTGGGACGGACACGCCATCACGCACGACCCAATCTTCACTGTGTTTCCACTATCAGCACCTGGTCCTATCACTTCATTAATCGGACTACTCACCAATTCTGCCATTCTGATTGGTGCGGTGGGAGTTGTAGCAATTGCAGTAGTTTGCGTTCGCGTCAACAATGAACGGAAGTCTTTCTAGGAGCGGGAAACCCCCGCTCCACCCTTTTTCTTTGAATACTCACTTTAATCTATCAAGGCAAGAATCCGCATAGATTTTTGCCTCGATTATGTTACTTGGATTTCTATGAGAAACTTCAACGGTCAGCGCTTTATCATAGCCTCCTTCATGGAGACTCTGGACCATCCTGAGAAGGTCGACTTCCCCGCATCCTGGGACTAAATATTTCCGATAGCCATTATCATCCACAAGGCTTCCGTCACTGTCTCTGAAGTGGACATTGAGGATGAGGTCCTCATAGTCCTTGATAATCTGGCTGATGTCTGTTCCATTGATATGCATGAATTCCAGATCGATAGTGACTCCCAAGGGCCTTCCACCATTCGCAGAAATCAAGTTCAAAATGAATTGGTCTACTTGATGTAGATATGGCACATTCTCAATGGTCAATATGCAGTCTGATTCTTCTGCGAGGTCAAGTAATCTGTCAAGTCGGGTCTTCCACTCATCACTCTCGTCTATCATCACTTGGTCCGGGGGATGAAAAACAGCTACCTGAACCCCCAGACTTTGAATGAAGGGAAAGACCACGTCCGTAGATTTCTTGAAATCCTCATCATCAAAAGCAACTAGAAACTTGGGCAGATGTATTGAGTAGGGATTGAGTCCATAGTCCTCGATTGTGTGTTGGAACGTGTGTCTGACCTTTCTAGGCCTGTCATCCATCCAGACCTCAATATTCTCGTAACCCGCGTCCTTGATTCTCCTTAATGTTTGAATCAAATTCTGCAGCAGATTCTCGTCAGAGGAGGCTGATCGAATTCCTCCGAGAACAGAACAGGACACGAACACATCTTTCACCATAGACGGTTGACATCCAATATTCTAGTACTAATTAGCATAGAGTTGTAGGAATTTGCTGACCATGCGGTATATATTGGAGGACTTACTAGACTAAAATACTATCACAACTGGTGAGAGAATATGGCAAATGACGAACAGATGTTAGAAGAACTGAAGGAGATACGGAAACTCTTGACCCCGCCAGAGCCTAAACCGCCTCCGGAGGGATTCGTCAATGAATTCACAGACTTCCTGTCCAAGTACAAAGTTCTTGGGTTGGCAGTGGCTTTCATTCTTGGTCTTTACTTGGGTGCGCTCGTGCAAGCGATGGTTACAGACCTGATAATGCCACTCATAACAATCTTCATTCCCGATATTGCCTGGCAGGAACTGGCATTTGGGAATTTCCTATATGGCCATTTCATTGGTGAGCTGATAACTTTCATTATCATTGCTTTCGTTGTCTTTTTGTTGGTGAAGTTCGCATCAAAGATTGGAATTGATTAACTTCACTATGATCTCACCCATCTCTACTCTTCAAGGATGGGTGAGACAATTCCTTTTTGAGGGCGATGAATACAATCTATAGCGGGAGCCAACAAGATGACAAAACGATACAATATCATAGCTAAGATATCCGAGCTCCGCAGCGAACCTTCGGGAAATCCCTGTAGTATGTACCAGCTCGGTACCGAGTTCGATCTGTCCAAGCCTGAAGAGCGAGTAAAAATCTGTAGATGGGCGTATAACTCGCTGCTACCATTCATCGCAGTGTTAGAGTTCGGTGGTGCTCTACCTTGGGAACCAGATCCTGAACGTGCCTTTGTGGCATGTCCTGATCCCCATAATGTAGTGGTCTTCGAACTGATTCGCAAGGAAGAGGTGTAGAGGAGGCAAGCTATTCCTCTTTCTTGTCTCCATTTTCGTCACTGAGAAGACTCTCTACATCATCCAAGAACTTCTCTTCATCAGAGACCTCAGTTGCAGGCTCCTCTATCTTGACCTCTAATTCGGTAGATGGTTCCGAATCTTCAGGCGCAGGTACAACCACCAACTTCTCCGGCTCTTCTGCTGGAGGAGGCGTAGCATCGACTCTGACCTCATCAATGGATGTTAATGCGAGATTCCCCATCTCAATGGCATCCATGATAATTGTATAGACTCGCGCTTCTTCAAGACCACATGACGTCATCTCTGTAGCAAGCTCTTCCAGGTCAAAGCCGCCTGCATCATCAATACGATGAATGCGTTCCTCGATGCACTTGGTCTTTCGTGGGAATGATTTGCCCTCTGAAACTGTGTAGTCGCGAAGGAGCCGCCCATCCATGATGTCATCAAAGAAGGCCGTAAACTGAGCCTCTGTTTCAGGTTCAATAGTCGTCAATGGCACTTCAGGATACATGTTATCGAAGACGAATCCGATAGCCTCAGCAAACTCCACCATCCTAAGCTCCTGCCCCTTCGAGGGCGGAGTCAGAGATATGAAGGCGCAGAGCAGATTCTCAGTGGCAACAGTCCTTATGATATCTGATATTGGTGTCACCACCCAATTCTCTTGGTTAACGTTGAACTCGCTCCTGAAAGTGCTAATAGCACTCACAAATCCTGACACGAGAAGTTCATCGAGTCCTTCCTTCAACATCTTCGAATAGATGGGAATGCCTGTGTTTTTGTGAAGGACAATCACACCAAGGAGGCCCTTGACATCGTCAAAACGACGCTTGACAACCATCGCATCTAGATAGCGCCTTCTCTGTCTTCTGATATACGCTCTGCGACCTGCAAAACCGATTGCTGCTATTCCCATGATTGCTATGTAGGGAGAGTATCGCCTGATGGTCCTGTTCAAAGCTTCAATCTCGCTGAGAATTGGTTCAAGTTCAGCCTCATAGTAATCTGATTCAATCTCGTAGTTCTCAATTGTGACGTATATTCTTACTAACGTAGTGGATTCGATACTAGGCATCTGAAATGACGCGGTATATTGGCCTGGTAGACCTTCTACCATCGGCCGAATTTCCCCCGGTCCTATTTCACTGATTAGTTGATATTCAACAGCGGCTCCAGGAACGGGATTGCTTGTTTCGGACTCGAATAGGTGAAGAATCAGGGTGTTATGCGCTCCCTCCACAGCAGTCAGGCCTTGGTCAATATCGATCTCGATTGCTACAGGTAGCACCTCAAGCTCAAATTCAATAAATCCGCTAACGTGGTCGGTCATATTTGCTGTGAAGAACACCTGCCACTTACCAATAGAGTCAGCTACAAATCCCAGGAAGTACAGATCCCCTACCTGTGACAAAGACACAGTCAGGCCTTCAGCAGGCAAAGTAGAGATTGATAGATCGGCCGAGCTTATGTTTTGTCCAGTATCAGTCCTAACATAAGTAAGTGTGAGGTTGTATTCATCGGTGAAATAAGTGGAGTCTGATTCCAGCCCTCCAACTATCATTAGCTCAGTTGGAATTGATCTAACAACAAGAGTAAATCCTACCGTAGAGTTTAGGTAATTGGGTAGTGTGGCACGTATGGCAAACTCGTAGGTTCCTATAACGGAAGGTGTGAGTGTAAGTGTATATTGCCCGCCTGACACTTCAGCTACTGCATGGGCTAATCCGCTTGGAGGATGCAGCACTAGAATTGTCGCACCTACCAAGCCATTCAATGCGTCGTCTCTGAATGTAATCTGAACCATATGGCTCTGATCAACTGATATCGTCGCTCCAGAGTCGTCAATCGTCAGAATAGTGGGTATCTCTCGCACTGTGAGACCGAAAGATGCAAACTGGGTATCGTAGTCTGTGAGATTCGCTCTAATCAGAATTGTGAAAATCCCTGATGATGCTGCTGTGATCTCAATTGAATAGAAGCCTAGTCCTTCGTTAATCGTAGCTCCGATGCCTAGTCCTGCGGCAGGGACTACGTCTATGACTGTAACATTGGCCCCGCTCAGTCCGAAGCTAGTTGTATTGGTGAACTGAACAACCAATCTATAGGTATCACCAAAATACGCGAAATCAGCAGTCCCATTGAGCCTAATGAGATTAGAACCGCGTCCTCTCACAATTACAGTATAGCCTAGGGTAGAATTGAGATAATTAGTCATACTTGCCTTGAACGCCATCTGATAGGTTCCAGGTGTAAGAGCAGTGATGGTCACATTGTAAAGACCGCCGGATAGTTCTGATATCTCAAATGAAAGTCCTCCCGGCGGATTCAACACACTAACAGTTGCCCCAGCTATGCCTGTAGAGCTCTCGTCTCTGAATGACAGCTCTACCGATTGGCTATCGCCCACAGACAATGTAGTACCTGCACTGTCTGCTGTGAGTACGGTGGGGATTTCATTCACCGTTATTGTGAATGCTGTTGTTTGGGTAACATGATCCGTCAAATTTGCATTGATGAAGATAGTATACGTTCGAGCCGCCGATGAGGTCAGAACGATTGAGTAGTAACCATTTCCTTCATCGACGGAGAGTCCTGCAGTCAGACCTGTAGAGGGATCAATGTTTGTCACACTGACATTTGCCCCAGCAAGCCCGTAGCCTGTACTATTTCGGTACTGAACAACGAGCCTATAGGATGCTCCTAATTGTGATACATCAGAGGTACCGTTTATGGGAACCAAGACAGTGGCGAACCCTCTCACGATTATGGTATATCCTAGGGTGGAATTGAGATAATTAGTCATACTTGCCTTGATAGCTATCTGATAAGATCCAGGTGCAAGGGGAGTGATTGTGAGATTGTAAAGACCACCGGATAACTCCGATATCCAGAATGATAGTCCAGCAGGTGGGTTCAAGACATTGATAGAGGCTCCAGGTATGCCTGTAGAACTCTCATCTCGGAATGACAGCTCTACAGATTGGCTATCGCCCACAGACAATATAGTAGCTGCACTGTCTGCTGTGAGTACGGTGGGGATCTCATTCACCGTTATTGTGAATACTGCGATTCGGGTGATATGATTCGTCAAATTTGCATTGATGAAGATATTATACGTTCGAGCCGTCGATGAGGTCAGAACGATCGAGTAGTAGCCATTTCCTTCATCGACAGAGAGTCCTGCGGTCAGACCTGAGGACGGGTTGATGCTTGCCACACTGACATTTGCCCCAGCAAGACCATAGCCTGTGCCATTTTGGTACTGAACAACCAGTCTATATGGTACCCCTAGCTGACCTATGTCAGATGTACCATTTGTAGAAACCAAGACGGTGTCTACCTCTCCAACTATGAGTGTGAAGGAGTCTGAATTGCTATAGTGGAATGCTTTCGAGGCTGTAATGATTACTGTATAAGTTCCTGACTTCGAGCTTGTGATATTGATTGAATAATCTCCTGGACCCGTACTGCTCTGCCCAAGTAGCTGGAGACCACCCTGCGGACCTGTATAGTTCATCTGGATTGTGGCTCCACTGATCCCAAGACTAGACTCCAATTCATAGCGCATTTCTACCGCAAACTCTTCGTAGAGTCCCACTTCAGTAGGCAGGGGTCCAACCGAGGTCAATTGGAAATTGGTGCGAAGTGTTGACACTATTGTGAATTGGCAAGTCACATCATCATAGTATGGCCTTGAGGCATTCACGACTACTACAAACTGACCAGCACCTACAAGAGATGTGTCAAAGTCTGCCTGCCACCAATTATGTATTGGATTGGCCAGGCAGTTTATGATCATCATTGACCAGTTCGCAACCACCGATGCGGATGCGTCCAGGATGAAATCGGTCGTATCATCATCTACATAGTAGAGCATATTTGTGATCAGCAGTCCTGTATCAGTTTCCACCAATGTCTCTCGAGGCGTGAGGCTTGCAGTGTGATACATATCGAATACTGCGTAATCATAAGCAATCTCTGTACCATTTGTCCATAATGCAATGACTTCCCACTGACCTGCGGAAGTATTTGCTCCACCCAATATCCAATGAGAGCTATTGACAATTCCATTATTCATGGCACTGATGGAATCATAAGCCCATGTTGTTGAATTAGGAAGTATCCATGTTATGTTGACTGGACTACCATCTGTGGGATTGCCTGCAGCAGCACCAATCTCAATCTGAGCCCTAGTGGTATTGCCTGGTCTAAATAGAGAATTCTCGGACCATTGTTCTGTGCTTTCGTTCTGTACTTGAATTGATACATTCTGCGCATAGTTTGGAGATTGGAGGTCAATCTCCCACCACCCACTTCGGCTCATCTCGCTATTGGGTACATGGATGCGGCCAGGAGAAATCGTGCAGTTATCTGTGATGTCAATGGTGAGTGGATCTAAAACGGTAGCATTCTCCCAGTCATTAGGATACAGCAAGTCCACTGTAACACCATCATACTCTATTGATGGGGTCATATATGTGAAAAACGCCAAGTCCGAACTTTGTCCTGCAGTTACAGAATATTGAACACCTTGTTCCGAAAGGTCCGTTGTCCATGATGAATTGATAATGCGATGATAGAGAGAAGTGACAGTATAGGAAAAGATGACACTGGTATTTGATGTGACCTCAACTTGCAGCGGATCTACAGTCCAAAAGCTTGGATTTGTAATAGATGCTGTTCCTGCACCTGATATAGGTGTAGAGAATGCTCCCGCATGGAATGTTAGTTCGGCTGACTGTGGAGTCGGAGTTGCGACACTCGTGAATACAATGTTATCCAATTGCACTGTGATATTTTGTACGTTTTCCATCCCATCATGCTCTCTGAGGGGGTCATCATCATAGTCTGTATTATTGAAGACTTCAATATCTCCGACAGCAATATACAATCCTAGATAGATCGAAAACGTGCTCCATGCTGATGGAATGGTAAAATCGTGTGATATGCTGACCCAAGCATCATGCGAGCTCAATGTATGCATTGGATAGTACCATCCATCACTCTCTAGTTGCCAGAACACACCAACGTCCCCTCCCAGCGAATCATTGTTTTGTGGATCAAGTGGACCCGTAGCGTAGCGGAAATCGAATTCCAACTTGAAATCAAGCGTGGATGGTGTATTATTTATCACCTGCTCAAATGCAACCTCCGTTCCCCAACTATGAATGTAAGATGTGCCACGACTAGGATGGTAGTTATACTCCCCCATGTTCCTACATTCAACATACTTTCCAGTGGAATTGAATGAAGCAATCTGTGTATTCGAACCTCCATCAATACTATAATTGGTCCACGGATCCGTTCCATAATCGAATGTGCCGTTGATCCCATATAATCTCTGGAGATCCCACACATCAATGCTAGTGGAATTCATAAACCAGCCATTTGTGTCATCAATTGTGATATCGCTTACAGTGTTCGAACCAGTGTCCGTTCTCCCTCGCTTTCCATCTGTTGTCTGATACCCTGATTGCCGAATTCTGATAGGATCAAGCACCCCACTACTGGGCTCTGCGGATATGGTGAAAGCCTTACTCTGAACCGAATCTCCGTCTTGTAGTGTTTGATCTGATTGTGAAGCGAATGGGAGATCATTATTCGATTCTGGTGTTGAGATGACTCCCGGAGTGGAAGTTCCAATAAGACCTATCATGAGCATAGCAAAGAGCCCTATGACTGCGTGCTTACCTACTTTCATCAAGTTCGCCTCGAGAGAGTGGATTCGACTTGCTCGTTGAGCTAGTCTAAGAAGACTATACACACAGAAGGATGCATCACTTCGATCCTGATATTGGCACCAACCGTGTGTTCACAAAGTCTTCCAACTCTCTCGCTCGCTCTGAAATTATATTATCATACTTAGCATGGACTTTCTGAAATAACCTGTAACTAATTCGGTATTCCTTTCCATTTTTCTCAAGTTCCCAACGGCCTACCACTTCGCCATCAATCCAGATTGTAGGTCTAATCTCACCTGACACGTTTGTCGCACCTGTCACCTTCGCATCTGGCGAGGGAGGGATACAATCTGGGGGCCAATAATGCTTCCTTAATTTTGGAAAGACACGTGCTTTCATCTCGTCATCTAGATACCATGAACGGTCAATGAATGCCTTTGGCAAGTGATCCTCATAGGGGAGAAACCATACAAGTGAATCCGTCGGACTCTCAAGGGAAGAAGCACGGTCAAAGTCACTTGAGGTCATCAGCTTGGTCTTCCCAGCCATGTCAATCTGTACAGTGTCTTCCCCGAATGTTTCAACAGCGGCCTTTGTTCGAGTTTTTGTTGTGGGGAGCCACCAAGATATATCATCGATAGACACTGGACCAAATCGTTCGATATACTTGAGAATGACTTGGTCGAGGGCATCATCCTCAGAAGTATCATCCAAATGGAATCCTTTGACCCATTTCTCTAGAAGTGCATATGCTGTAGTTGAATTTCGTGCATGACTAGCAGTAGCGCGAATCACTTTGCCGGATGTTGCCGCTAGATGAAACAGAGGCCGTATCTGTCTGGCATGTTCAGGGACCAGTTTCTTGATCTCTCGCATCGTTTTCGGACCGTTCTCTAGCGTTGCGAGGATGGACTCCTTCAATGATTCGATTTCTTGGTCACTGAGGTGTCTGATATCTGGATGCTGCCGCATCTTCTTGTAGAATGAAACTCTGGTGGCATGAATCACCGTTGAAAGATTGTCAATATGCACGACATGGACCGTTCCCCTGAAGGCATTGAGCCTTAACAGACGGTCACCAGTGTTCAAAGACTTGAATACTGCTTCTGCATCGTAGTCTCCTATCCTTGCCCAGACTGAGAGATATGGGGTCCAATAGTCAGTTGAGTGAAGGCCCAACTGAGTCTTGGCAATTTCATAGAAGTCAGGTCGCTTCTTGTCAAATGCATGCTGCTTTCTCAGGTGATTCAGACGGACCTGTTCCACAGTCAATTCCTTCAAAGAAATAACCCCTTGAGTTCTTGCTGTCCTTACAACATATGAATTAGACTGCGAATATCAAAGCAAAATGAGATATGAATTAATCAAGAAATCCTCTACTTCTATAGCCTAAGACACCCGTTTACGGCAAATCCACTCGTAAACGGGGCGGCCTGATTTTGCCGAGTAAACTCTACCTTGCAGCGCCGATGATTAGAAGCAGAACACCTAGCACTATAAGTATCAACATAATCTCTGTGAAGAGATATCCTGCAAGCTCAATCGAGTAGAGATTAAGCATAGTGAATAGGTCAGTTATCACTGGTAAACTGATCCCAGCTAGTCCTAGGATAATTGGTAGAAGCCCGAAGATTATCAGGATTAATCCAAGAAGTGCCATTCCTTTACCCATGAGTTTCATCTCCATGTGGATACTCTTCCTTTGTACTGCCGCTATAAATAGATATGTAGGCTTTGGAAGGGAATTCTGAATGCATATCTAAGCTATACATTCATGCACTATTCAAGACCTGTGATTGTGATTGGACCCTTTGCGTCAGAGTAGCCTCTTACCTCTACAATTCTAGCTCCAATGCCTCCCGCAGCACCACTCAAAAACCAGATCTGATAGATGGCGGAAACGTAAGTCATGTTGGTTAATGGGCTCCAGCCCAGGCTAACTCCAAGGCTACTCCAAACAAGCATATCCACGGCTGAAGTAAGAATCATGAAAATGATTCCCGCTGACATGCCTTTGACTAAAGCGCACATTTGGAATCTGAGGCTGCACCCACCGCCAACAAGATTCCTGTAGGTTATTGGAATTATGACAAGTGGGACTCCAATGAGATATACGCCCCAATAGTACGGATCCCCTACTAATATCGTGACAATCAGGAGAGAAACATACAAGGGAATCCAGTATTTTGGAATCCATAACCAAGACTTGATCTCTTCAAATGCCTCCAACATGAATCACTGAGTCTATGGGGTTGATTTTTCCTTAATCATATCTTGGGTTGCTACCAGCTGCACCAGACTTGGACAGAGCTGGACACTTATTAGATGGCTGTTTGAGATAATTTGAACGGGCTTATATGCTTCGAGCCATCAACACTAATCTGAGGCAGACCTGACACCAAAGAGGCCTCACAGAGTCGCCCCAGTGCCGTTTCTGGGAGCACTTCACTCTGGTGTCCAAGATTGTGCAACTTACAATGAACGGTGTGGCAATTCATGAACGAGTAAAACAGCAACGTCAAAAGGTGCCGTGTCATAGACGGGGGTGACCTAATCCACGGTTCTAAAGGAGAGTCCTTTAATCCGGAATCAGAAGGAGGAAGATTTCGGAATCGTGATAATAATGCGCCTTTCTGTTATCAGGACCGTCTTTGAACCGTGGACGGTCACGCCTATACCATTGGTCTATTCCTAAAAAAGGAGGAATATCTGCGCATTTTATTGCCTTGGTTTCAAACCTTCATATTCTCTGCAGTTCGTGCATCAAATACAAATACTTGGTTCTTGATCAATGATAATCCGAACCCTCCGAGATAGGGGGGTCTCTGATCATCGCGTGCTTCCTCTTTCATAAACGTCTTTCTTGCGCCCATCAGGAACAAATCATGAGTCACAAGGATGTGCATCAAACCTGGTTCTGATGCTCTGAGTATGTCCACTGTTCCGTTTGTGACTCTATTAGTGAATTCTTCAAACGGCTCAATTCCATCGCCTAACTCTCCCCTTCCCCAAGAAGTTACAAAGCTAGCAACTCCAACGCCATCGTCACCGACTTTCTCCCAGAGCTGTGTGTCAGTGACAATAGGTCCCAACAGCAAGAATAATGGTTTCACAGATTGCACATTGCCGCCATTCTGTCTGATTCCCTCAGCGATTTCTTCGGCAGTCTGTTTGCACCTTGGAATCGGGCTATGAAAAATCCTTACGGATCTGCTGGTCGGGAGTCTTCGACCGAATTCTCCTGCCATGGCTTCACCCAAAGACGTGATGCCGGTTTGAGACATCTCATCCAGACTGCGGATTGCTACTCGGTGCGAATGACGAACAAGTAGCATGAGTGGCCCTTTCTCTGCAATCGAGTTGGACCAAGCAGTTAGATTCCTTGCGTCTACAAGCCAGTCTTGAGTGTCCCATTCATCCAAATTGCTTGTCAACATGATTCGTCCTGATTCAATGAGTCCGTTCTATTCGTTCATATTTTGCTTATGCTATCCATATAACTAGTTACTGCCCCTCTTCATGGAAATTTCTCAAGAAGAGCTTTGATATGATTGATAACCAACAGGTCTGGTGGCGCGTTCTTGGCTTCATCTGGGCGATTCCAAGTGATTAGAATTGGGAGCATTTGAGCCTTACGCGCTGCCTCAACATCTAGTTCTATAAAATCCCCAATAAATGCACATCTCATTGGGTTGATACCCATGTGCCTGGCTATCTTGAGAAGCATATACGGTGATGGTTTCTTGTATCCTGGAACCATTGAGTGTTCCACAGTGACAAAGAGATCCAGAATTGAGTCTCTCTTGAGAATCCCCGAAGGGTCCTCCCAACGATTTGAGGCCAGCCCAAGCTTATATTCCCTTGAATGAAGCTCTTCCAGTACTTCCTTGCATTCAGGAATGAGAGCGGACTGCCACGGAATCACTGTTGCCTCCCATTTCTCAGTTATCTCGTTAGCCAATCTATCAAGATCCTTATTCACTCCGAGAGAACTGAGAAGTTTTTTTCCATACTCCACCCATAGTTCATGAGACGGGCTCCATCTTGATGGGACACCTTCTGCAATCATGAACTCGTTCAACCATGTTCTTGCGGCTTGATACGCCAGTCCTAGTTCTTGATCCGAACAATTCGCCAATTCGTCAAGCCTCATTTCTTTGAGCCATATACGAGTCAATTTAGAAACCCAAACATCAGAACGATAAAGGGTGTCATCAAGGTCAAAGATGATACCTTTGATCATGTCAAGAGACGTCATCGCATGTGAATCGGGACCTAGCTGCCTAATCAACGTTCTCTGCAATCAGGAGCATCACAGATAATCTGACGATGCTATGAGACAACTCTTCTTGTGAGCTTTTATAGTCGAGAGGCATCCAATTTCCTGCCGGTGATTAACTTGGACCTGATAGACAAAGGCATTCTGTCTGATTTGCTGAATAATTGCAGAATTACATATGAGGACCTGTCCCGAAGGCACGGGATTTCTGCAAATGCAGTCAAGAAAAGGGTCCTGAAATTAGAAGAGTCAGGTGTTATCGATCACTACTCCATTCGATTATCCCTCGCAATGTTGGATGCTCAGTATCTATTTGGCCTACTTCAGACAGACGGGTCCCAGGACGAAGAGGTCTTTGTTAACAAAATAGGCGATAGTCCTTCAATTGTTGCTGCAGCTGCATATAGTGATGGTCATTACGCTCTAGTTGCAGAATATATCAGCACAGTGGAGTTGATGGAACTGGGCACGTATTTGAGGACCCTTGATGGAGTGGAGGATGTCGAACTCCATACACTGGTATCAAAGAGAGGAGCAAAGACGGATTTGAGCACTAATCACCTCAAGGCCCTTTACTATCTTCGAGATAATCCTAGAATCAGTATTGTCGACCTCGCCCGAGAGAGCGGCATGACTGCGAGACGTGTGAGGCGCCTAGTCACAGAGCTTGTTGAAGGTGACAGCGTCTTTTTCACTGCCAATTTGGAGCTTGGAGAAGCGGGGAGTATTCCTTTTCTGGCAAGAGTAGCATGGAATGAGCGGAATACAGAATACGAATCTGTCATCGAATGGCTCATGAGTAAATATCCTGACTCACTATGGGAGTGGTATATTTCTGTTTCAGAACCTGTTATCTTCTGTCTATTCACGGCTGAAGACCTGAACGAGATGAATTCTAAGGCGAGGGAGATACGCCAGCAGGACTTTGTTGATCGCGTAAAGGTGATAGTATCGTCCTATCATGATGGCTTTGGGGGTCCGAGAAGCCGCCGATTGGATGAGCTGATTCAAGAGGTCCTCAAGAAATAGCTCTCATTGGTCAATGGCGCATCGAACTCTCCCAGGTCGTCACCATAGATCTCCTCGTAGACTGATATAGTGGTGCTCTCCTTATCTGGGGGCCGTACAAGCAATCTGAGACCTCCTGCAATCCTAGAGAGACCGCCGCTCTTCCATAGATAGAAGATGAGCCACGCTCCTAGAATCCAAAAGTATACGAATCTATAGCACACGAATGCAATCCAAGAGAGGACAATAGGGACAATATGATGTCTTTTGAAACCAGAATCTTCTTGTTTCATCTCAAGATTCTGGTAGTCATATAATATCGACACAAACGGTGCTAGGGCGAGTAGATAGAACTTGTAAGCTCCTCGTGGATAGAACAGCTGGACACACATCACTGCTACAAATCCCCAGAGAAGAGCCTGAGTGACAAGCTCTTTTACACGTCCTTGTGTATCTTGAGGTTTAAAGATAGCAAAAGTGCCGTAGACCACAAGTGCACAGATTATCAAAAAGACATAGTTTACCAAGAGGAGTGCTATCATGTCTGTAAACCACGATGGTGCTCCAAGCCAGAGGAAGAAAGTATTGAGGTGGACAGTCATCCAAAGGTCTGGGATGAATGTACGAAGAGTGTCATAGTTCCCTGTGTTCCAGAAGAGCATCTGGTTCAGGTACTGCTCTGGACTTACAATGAGGAAGGGCACTGACACAAGGAAAACGATGCCTGCATAGATTATTGTGTGCTTGATGAACCCTCGTACATTGTCAAGCTTTTTGCCTCCTAGCCGCTTCTTCAGCAAGACAATGGAGAGGATTGGAAAGAAGACCACAGCCAGCTGTTTGTATAGGGTGGCAACCGCAATTGCTGCAATAGAAAGTTCTTCTCTCTCGGTTAACGCGAGATAGAATGAGACCATTGTGAAGAAGACATAGGGAGTAGGATTCAACCACATGAAACTGCCATAGAACAGTGTGAAGGGATTGAGGAGATACAGAATCATTGCATAGATAGGATATTTCTCCTCATGCGATATTGATTTGGCAATCATATACACGAAATAGCCTGTTCCAACATTGAAAGCGAAAAGCGGCACGCCTGGTAACCAAGATGGCACACTACCAAGAATGGATACCGTGTAAATCCACATGGGTGGATAGAGATAGATCGCGAGCTCGCTCGAATATGCCCACGCCCCCTCTCTCAGTGATGGTACCCATGAGAGATAGAAGAACTGATAGTCGTTATACAGCTCCACATGAATCAGGTCCTCGAAAATCTCAGGAAGTCCAAGACTGTATGACGCGAGGGTGAATGTGCGGAGGAAGAAGAGTATCAGATTGATACTTACTCCAATCACAAAGTATCTCTTCCAACCTGCAAAACTCCATCCCAACGCTGCCATTATAATGAACAGCCCGGCGAAACCAATGGTGAAGGTTGGATAGAATCCAGAAGGAAGAATTACATAGTAGTACGTCCAGGAAACCAGGTCTGGACCATTATTGAAGAATACGATGTACAAATCAAGCTCTGTAGTAGGCGAGACCTCATAGCTCGTTCTCTCCCCGCTCCCAAACTGAAGAAGTGCAACTACATCTTGAATTGGAGTCCCAGAAAGATATCTCTCATATTCCGTTGATGTGAGCAAGTATCCGGTGGTGTTCTCAGCTAGATATTGCTCTGGAGGTAGCATCTCTATTCCAAATTCGTAGTCTGCGTCACCTAGTTCCATGAAGATATGATCAGTGGCACTGCTTGAGCCCTCAACGATTACATTGAATCCACTTCGAGTTGTTCCTGGTACAGAGAAATGCAAAGCAAATCCAGCTATGGCAATTATTATTCCCAGGACAATGATGCCTCTTTGGGCTATCCTCCTATCCATGAACTCACCTGAAACCCCTGAACATACATGGGCTAATAAGAGGCTTAGGGTGCATTTCTTCAACCATTGCGCTGGTAGGTTATCTTATCTTCACCTAGCTTGAGGATGAAGAATTCTGCTCTGCTTCTACTTCATCTTCTCTTCATAGTACACATTGGGTGTATATGTCCGAGGCCAATGTGGGGCATTGTCTAGAATTGATTCTATCTCATCCAGAGTTGTCTTAGAAAGGGTGATATCTGACGCCTCTGCGTTCTCGATTACCTGCTCTGGTTTGGTCGCACCAATCAATACAGCTGATACCTCCGGCTTTCTAAGAATCCATGCTAGGGCAAGTTGCGTCATTGAGATGTTCATCGACTCTGCGATTGCTGTCATCTTGACGATTTTCTCCTGAACTTCCTCTGTCAGATACTTGAGGAAGCCCTCCATACGTTTTCCACGGCTGTCCTCTGGGATTCCATTGTTGTATTTTCCAGTAAGAAGTCCCTGATACAGTGGACTCCACACCGTTAAGCCCATGCCGTGACTCTTTGCCACCGGCATTATCTCAAGTTCGATGTGTCTGAAGAGCATGTTATACATTGGCTGTTCCACGATGGGTCTCTGCAGTCCATGCTCCTTGGCAATCGCATGAACACGCTCCAATTGAGCCGCAGTCCATACCGATGTCCCCCAATATCGAACCCTCCCAGAGTGGATGAGATCATCCATGGTTTCAGCTGTTTCTCGAATTGGGGTTGTCGTGTCAAACCTGTGCAGGTAGTAGATGTCGATATGATCTGTACCCAGACGGTCCAACGTCCCATCTATTGCGTTCATAATGTTCTTGCGACTGTTTCCCCAGTCTGTGACTGCATCGCTTGTTGGCCAGAAGACTTTGCTCGAAATCACGAGGTTATTCCTGTCAATGTTCTCTTCAACTAACCACTCACCAATCACACTCTCTGCCTTTCCGCCGGCATAAGCCTCGGCGGAGTCAATGAAATTAATACCCTGTTTCAGGGCAGTGCTCATACAGTCCTTCGCTATCTGTTTCTCAACAGATCCGCCATACGTCAACCATGAGCCAAGGGACACATCGCTAATCTTCAGTCCGCTCTTGCCTACCTTGCGATATTTCAAATCAAGTCCTCCTGTTCAGAGAACGAACTTAACTATCTTAAAGTTATTGTTGAAGCCGCTCGCTTATCGTATTTCAGGCCCCACAGTCTTGTGCTTGTCTTGGCCTACATCTACTTGTAGCCCTATCAGAGGAGAGGTTGAACTCTCCTTGACACCTCTTTTTCTATCAAAGAGCAAGCTTGAAAGCAGCATCCAAGCTAACTCTGTACGAGCTCAGATTTGGGTGGACAATATGACTTGCTATTTTCGACATATCACACGCGTCTTTGAGGAGATAGGCATAGAGGTCACTAAAGAGAATAAACGTGCTATTGATCAGATGATTCACGAGTTAGTTGGTGTGGAATACAAGGACTGTTCTACTGCTTGGAAGAAAGTAAAGAAGAGGCTTGCAGAAAACGAAGATGGTTTTATCGCCAACCTTGGAGCAAGAATCGCAAAGATGTAAATCATTGCATATCCGACACAGTGATATCATACAACCTACTCACAAAGCATCATGACAGGGGCAGAGGAAAGCAGTTCAGGCAGGGGAAGCCTTCCTGTTTATTTTGACGAAGATGCCAATCTTGACCTGCTAGATGATATCGTTTCAATCATCGGATATGGCAATCAAGGTCGAGCTCAGGCTCTCAACCTGCGAGATTCAGGAGTCGACGTCATTGTGGGCAATGTCAGAGACCAATATTGGGAGACCGCAGCGTCTGATGGGTTTGAGGTACTTGAAATTCGAGAAGCCGTTAAGCGGGCTCGCTTTGTGATGATTCTGATTCCAGATGAAGTCCAACCCGAGGTGCTTGAAAAGAGCGTCCTTCCCGTAATGACTCGAAACAAGATCTTGTGTTTTGCCTCTGGTTACAACATCACCTTCGGGCAAGTCACCCTTCCTGATGACTTTGATACGATTCTTGTAGCTCCCCGGATGATTGGTGTTGGCGTGAGAGACGCCTATGAAAACGACCGCGGATTCTACGCTTTCATTGGTGTTCACAACAACTCGTCGGGAATGGCAATGCAATATGCTATGGCTATTTCAAAAGGTATTGGAGCCACTAAGCCTAGTGGGGCACTTCTTGAAGTGACATTCAGACAGGAAGCAGAGCTCGATCTGTTCAATGAGCAATGCTTCGGTCCTGCATTCGGCCAGGTCCTAACAACAGCTGTGGACGTTGCTGTTGAAGCTGGTTACCCCCCTGAGGCTGTGCTCGTTGAAATCTACATGTCTGGCGAACTGGCGTATACAATGGAGAAAATCGCCAAGATGGGTACTCTGAAGCAGTTAGAGCTTCATTCTCCAACAAGCCAGTATGGGAGTATGTCCCGTGGTATAAGGTATGCAAATCCTGAGCTCCGTGAGCAGATGCAAAAGTCTCTTGGAGAGATTCAAGATGGCTCATTCGCTGAGGAGTTCGCCAAGGAATACGAGCTCGACTTGGAGATTCTAGATGACATGAAAGAGATGGCGCAAGATGTACCTATTGTGGTTCTGGACAAGGAAGTCCGGAAGAAACTCCGATTTAGAAGTGACAAATGACGAGGTTTTGTTGTTTCTCTGCGTTGAGGTAAGGGTTGATAGGCGCGAGACCCCCGAAACCCTCGGTGCTAATCATTGAGAGCCACAGTAGATGACATCACCGTGATCAGGTCTGGAACAACTCTTCGCGACCCTGAGGCCTGGGATTCTCGATACGATAATGAGAACCATCGAGACTGGGAGCAGTTTCTAAGGACCTATAGTCTTGCCACAGTGACGCTTGTCAAAACAGACGGGTTGAACATATTGATAGACACAGCATGGGAACCCTTAGAGACCAAGACGAACCGTCTAGTTCTGGAACTCCAGTATCACGAACTCGGGCCAGAAGATATTGATGAAATTTTCATCACACATTGGCACGGTGACCATTTCCTCAACATATCCCTTTTCCAAAAAGCTCGAGTCTTCTATGCGGGATGTCCTCCGAGATTCATAAAGAATAGAATGACTGACATGAATGCAGAGAATGAAACGATAAAGCTCAGGGAAGGTGAGGATTGGCATTCGGGGCTGTCCATCATTGCTACACCAGGTCATTCTAATCATGATCACTCTGTTGTAATGAATCACAAGAAGAGAGTGTTTGTAGCCGCCGGGGATTCAATCGTTTCCAAGATGTACTATCATACTGAAACATTCTTTCCTAATGAACGAATGGAGAAGCATCTTGGTGAATTGAAAGATTCATTCAAGAGAATCATCGATCTAGCAGATTTCATCATTCCTGGGCATGACGGACCGTTCTATAACTACAAGAAAGGAGAAGTATGAAGGCTCATTCTTCTCCATCCATTTCCTTGAAATCTAGCGAAAGCGAGTTGATGCAATACCTGAGTCCGGTAGGATTGGGGCCGTCATCAAAGACATGCCCTAGATGACCTCCGCAGTTCTTGCAGACAACCTCGGTCCTCCTCATCCCATAGCTATTGTCCGGCGTGAGGTCGACACTCTCGTTGGAGAGTTTTTCCCAGAAACTGGGCCATCCACTTCCTGACTCGAACTTAGTGTCTGACGAGAAAAGTTCGTTTCCACAGCCGGCGCAAACGTAGACACCATTCTCTTTATGATACACATACTTCCCACTGAAAGGGGGTTCTGTTCCGCACTGTCTGAGAACTTTGAATTGCTCAGGATCGAGAGTCAATTTCCATTCTTCTTCTGATTTCTCTACCA
>JAEOTX010000117.1 GCA_016839605.1 Candidatus Thorarchaeota archaeon
GACCATCTAGAGAAGGGAAGATATAGTGCTCTAATAGTATCACCATTGACAAGAACAAAGATTGTACCGGACGTTATTCTTGTGTATGGAAATCCTGCTCAGATGATGCGTCTCCTGCAAGGGGCCATGAACAAAGATGGAAAGAGATTGAAAGCTGAATTAGCAGGAATCATGGCCTCTTGTACTAGTGGAGTTCTTCGCACTTTCAATACTCAAGACTATCAAATAGTAATACCTGGAAATGGAGACCGAGTATTTGCAGGTGCAAATGATGATGAAATGCTCTTTGCAATACCAGCCGCAAAAGCTGAGGAAGTAGTGAATAGGATGAGACAACAGCGTTTCGCTAAATATCCAATTCCAATCTCGATGAAAATGCCGCCTCCTTTTCCAGGACTTGAAGCGACTTGACTAAATGGACCACCTTCCCCATGAAATTGAAGCGGCAGGAGTTCATTGACAGACAAAGGACTGTGAATGAAGCAGTTGAAACTCCAAGCATCACAACAACATCCACTAATCCCTGTATAATCGAGCCATCTCTCAATCATACCCCAGCGCTTAAGAACGATGAAGATGTCTGGTTCTATGTGTCGCAAAATGAGCGGAATGGGGAGAGAAAATCAATTTAGACTTAAGGATCGAAAACTTGAGAGCAGATTGCGTGATATGCCAGTATGGAGGTACATCCAGAAGAATCAACCCATGCTTGAAGCTATTGATCATCTCTATGGCCTCCTCAACACAGTCTTACTAGAATATCCCACTGCACAATTGAAACTCCATTCTCGAAGTGAGCCAGGACTGAGAGCCGTAGTCTTTGTCTTTCTCACCAATCTCTCCCAGCCTGAATCTATTGACCTATGGCGGAACCTCAATCGCTCGTTTGAAAACGCAGTGCAGCACAAATGGCCCAAAAAGGCCCGGCAAATCTTGTGGCAACTCCAAGTTGAGGTTCGAAATCAGAATAATAGCGAATTAAGAATGAAGCGGGGGGATCTGTATTGAGCGGTATCCCATCTTCTTGGCGTGATTACCTCACGTTCATTGATACCCTCTTACAAGAATACAGGCATGGTGGTACTGTTCCAGACTATCCAGATGCAACAAAGAATGAGGATGTTGTTTCTAGACTGATAGTAGGCAGAGCATTCCTTTCAGTCTATTTGCACATCAAGCTGGATCTATTGAGAAGAAGTTGTACATTACCCAAAAGACCAGCTAATTCCTACCTCAAAGTTGCCAAAAAAGTGACTAGCGCACTTCAGGGATATAGCGGCAATAATCTGTCACAACGACTACTGAGTCTAAAATCTGACTGGCTGGATGCTGACTACGAATACAATACAATTTACAATTTTCAAAATGCTCAAGATGCAATTGACAGTGCGCGAAGTATCATTAATGATTTTGACCTTGAAGTTCAAAGAAAGCTGAATGATGGCCATGCTTTGTGCTAGCTACGACTATTCATCCGGAATTTCGATTACTTCCAGAGATACGGAAATTCCAGGTCCCAATGATGCCCCTCTCCTAGCCAACTCCACCGGATTCTGTCATCCTATTCACACAGTTACATTGTAGGTGCAGTTTGAACTTTCTGTTCTTCGGGACTAGAGTGCTTTGGGGGATTTGAAATTACAAAATACACAGCTAGAAGAAAAACGGCAGATACGAGAACAAGCATGGATATCAGAATCACAAATTCATTCAGAATCAAAAAATATCCCAAAAGAATCACGAGTAAAAGTACATAGAAGGCACAGATAACGAGTGTGAGCTTGATGAAGTAATTCCTTCTATGACGGTTCCAGTTTCGAAAGAATTCCGCATCGCGTGCTGTTCTGGGCATTGCTGCATCATGACTGATAAGGCTTGAAATCTCTTGAGGTTTTGCAATACTGAGGATTGAAAGATTTGAATTGGTCAGCATAAACTCGCGCTAGAGATTAGCGAGTTTGCTCTCTCAATCCCGAATCATGTACAAATATTTGCAAAATCTTCAGTCTTGGAACTCCTCAAAGCGGCAGGAGTTCATTGACGCACACAGATATACTGCATGAAAGGGCAATGCTATGCTGACTCATTTCTGAATGATATAGAAGACTGAGCCGTAGAATTCTGAGTCGTACTTCCTTACTATATCAATCTCTTCCTGATTCAAGTCAAGAAATGCATTGAACTCGCTGTTTGCTCCATGAATCTCTCGAAGTTCTCTGATCCTCTTCTCAAGAGGTAAGTAGCAATACTCCATAGTTTCTGAAGTTGGAATGAGGAGAGAGTCAACGAGTCGATAGTCTTGATTCTCAATCGCCTCCTCAATCTTCGCGTGTGTCGTCACACCAGGGTAGCTCCGCTCCCAGTAATTTCTAGCTTCATCAGGGACTATGCCTTTCAGCTTGACAACGGTTGAAATCACGATGTATCCCCTCGTCTTAAGGAAACGTTTCCATGATTTGAGAGCTCCCATGACGCCAATCCTGAAAATTACATTTTCAGCCCATATCACATCAAAGGCTCCATCTTCGAAGTCCATGGTGAACATGTCTTGCTTGAGAGTACGAATTCTATGTGAGAGATTCTGTGCTTCTGCTTTCGCCTCTAGCATGTCTAGATATGTTTGATTGATGTCTAGAGATACAATGCTGCCATCAGAGATCTTAGCGAGTTCGATTGAGCTCAAGCCGGTTGCACAACCGACATCCAGAATACTCGGCTTTGGCGGGAGCTGAAGCATTTCGAATACTTTTCGGATAATCTTGGGCGAACCTGTACCAAGCTTGGGGATATCTTTGTATAGATCAGTCAGAAATGCATCATCCATGTCCCTGCATCCTCATATGACATGATGTAAGATTTTCGATGCAGGGCTCATCACGCGCATATAGGCGAGTGCTAGACCTTCAACCGAACTGTTCGAAGATTTGCTGACGCGGAATAAGTTCTCTTGATATTTTACTCAATGTGTCGTCCGCTATTCTTCCATTGCTGACAATCTGATGACCGGCATCTCGAAGAGATTCTATGACATCTTCAAAGGAAGCACCTCTCTCCTCAGCTACAGGAATGACCCATGCGCATGGTCGGAGAACGGCACCAACGAATTCTCGCTTCATATTCAATGCCGCTGCCTTCATATGAACTACAAGTGGGTCGAAATTATCAAGCTCTGTAAAGCCGCTGACTGAAACAAGTGCAATCTTGCCTGCCTTAGTTCCTTCTCTCAATGGATGCCGGCAATGATCATCCCTTATTTCCCACTTCCCCTCTAGAAGAGGAATTGACCTGTCCATGAATATCTTCATTGGTCCTGTCATGCCATCGACATAGACGGGTGTAGCATACACTACGAGGTCTGCGTCTGCGAGTTTCGGGAGCATATTCTTCATATCATCATCCTGGATGCACACTCCGGGAGTCTTCCACCAGCAGTCAAAGCAACCGCGACAAGGATTAATCTTCAGCTTTGGTATATTGACGAGCTCGACATTAGCTCCAGCACTCTCCATGCCTTCAATGAATGGCTTGAGAATGCCTGCAGTTGCTCCTCGATCTCCTCTAGGGCTACCATTGATGACTAGGACTTTCATAAGAGATTCGGAAATTTGGGGTCCTATTGAACATGTCGGCAGGCATCCTGCTCTGATTAATAAGTAAACGAAGCTATAGTTGGGATATTGCGGGAGATTGAGTATGCATTTGAACGATGACTCCTAATCAATGACTAACTTATGCAAACCTGGACTTCATTCTCGCTTCAAAGGGAGATTGTTGATTTCGATGAAAGTCAGAGTCAGTTTGGCTGTTGTGTTGTTGGTGTCTTCACTTTTTTTTGGGGCACTCACACCAACTACAGGTTCGGCTGTTTCAATAATCAAAGGAAACTCATCATTCACTGCAACAATACCGCATGATCCAATAGTTATCATAGGAGATGCCAACTTCAGCGACACAGCGCTAGTAGAAGGTTGGTCGGGTGATGGTTCATCAGGTTTGCCATATATCATTGAGAACCTCGACATAGATCTAGGGTTTACTCCAACTGCTGCTATTAGCATCACAGGCACGCAGGCGCACTTCGTTATTCGACAATGTTACCTTACGGGTCCATTAGCTACACCTTCCTATGGGGTACACCTCGAAAACGTTGCTAATGGTATAATTGATAATACAGACTGTAGTGGTTTCTCGACTGGAATCAACATCACCGGATGCGATAGCATAACCGTTTCAGACAATAATTGCAGTGACAACCCCAATGGCATCTATATTATATCCTCAAACTCTAGCACAGTCATCAATAACATTTGCAGTAACACAATGTTCATTGGGATTCGAATTGAAAGCTCAAATTCAAGCATTGTGAGTGGCAATATATGCAATGATGGCGATATCAATGGACTCTACATGAATAATTGCAACTCAACCATTGCGAATGATAATGTGTGCAACAATAACAACTATGGCCTTTTCCTACATACATGCAATTTTAGTACTGTAAACCGTAACACCTGCAATGAGAACGCCTTATCTGGCATCTACCTATTCCGGTGCCATTCCAGTTCTGCGGCTGACAACACATGCAACTACAACAGAGAAGGCATGTATATCCAAGAGATGGACCATAACAATGTGACTCGGAACTCGTGCACACTCAATACACTTCGGGGTATTGTACTCCAAGAATGTGATTTCAATAACTTGACCTTCAATATCATTGCAAACACCACGACAGATTTCGGACTCCTTCTTCCTGGGCAGTCAGACAACAATGATCTCACTTGGAATGTCCTCGTTCATAATGTGTTTAACTGCATAGACGATGGAATAGGCAATACATTCGACAATAACTATTGGTCCGATTACGGTGGTGTTGACAATGATGAAGATGGAATTGGTGATACAACATACCTCTTCGATACCACGAATTCCGATTCTAATCCGTTGATGTATTATCCATTTCCGCCGGAATTCGCGCAGACTCCCGTTGACCAGGTCATTGAGTTTGGAACTGTCTTCTCGTATACACTCGAGTTTACAGTCACAGCTACAACTGCACCCTATCAGCTGTCTGTCGATGACGTAGCGAACTTCGCAGTTGATACTGGTGACACAATTATCAGTAGAACAACCCCGGAAGTGGGGATCTACCCTGTACAGACAGTCGCAACAAACATCTATGGATTTGCAACCGTAAGTGCCTTCACTCTAACTGTTGCAGACACGACACCCCCAACCGTTACTGATGCAGAAGACATCGAATTTCTTGAAGGCGAGGGTGGTGATTATGAGCTACAGTGGACACTCTCGGACCTCAGCCCTCTCAACTTTGTGCTCCTCAGAAACGGAACTGAGGTCATTTCAAGTAGTGAGCCTACGACTGCTGTATATTACTCAACAGCCGTTGAAGACCTTCCGCCAGGCGTGTACAACTACACTATCGTGGCAACAGACATCTGGGACAACGTAGCATTTGACACAGCCCTTGTCACAATTCTTCCCGTCCCGGTCCTCGATGCACTTCTTCCATGGCTGATTGTCGGTGCGGCTGCTGTTGTAGTTGTTATCGTGTCATTTGCTGTCTTCAGGAAACGAAAGGCCTCGTAATGGATTAGCTAGATGCTTTCTTGGCTCTCTCATAGTTCCTGTTGTACCTCTCTCTGAGGTCTGCCTCAGCAATCAGAGGTTGACTGATAGATTCGAGGACATCAGTGTTCATCTTGCCTTGTTTGATTAGTTGCTTTCCTGCCATCTTTATTGCGTCAACAACAGCAAGAGCTTTCTCCTCGAATTCATTCATCAGGAATGCATGGGGACGGAGTAATGCACCTGCAAACTCTACGCCGCCATTCTCAGCGATCTCTTTTGCTATGTGAAGCACTGTGTCTAGGTTGCCTTTCTCCCACCAGCCTCCTGTAGCTACAAGTACAATCTTTGAGATGTTGACATCATCATGGAATTTTGCTCGGGTTCGGCCATTTCGAAACTCCAAAATTGGCTCACAAATAGGCATTAATCGGTTTAGGAGATTCTGAAACTCACCAGGCAATGGAAGGTAGACTGGTGTAGCAAGGACCAGGATATCTGCCTCTTTCATTTTTGGAAACAGGATCTGCATATCGTCTGTGTGAATGCATTCGCCAACTTTATCAAACCAGCATTGGAAATCTCCCATGCACGGTCGGATTTTGAGCTTCTTAGCATACACCACTTCAACTGTGGCTCCTTCCTTTTCCATGCTCTGTAAGAATGGAGTCAACACCATAGCCGTGTTTCCTTTCTCCATACGTGCACTGCCATTAATTGCGAGTACTTTCGTCATTGTGAATCCCTTTCATCCACATGCCATTAGATGCTTAGGCTGTATAGTCACGCTATAAATGCCACTCATGCTGATGAGGCAGCCTGCATCGAAGTATTGATGTACACGCACCAGAATTCCCTTCTTAATATATGACTACTTCAAGCTTTTTGGATGAGCAGGCCAAAGGGAGATTGATATGACGAATATATTTTCAACCAAGGTTCTGAACACATTTGGAGCTCAAGTACCTGAACTCAAGAGCACATTAGCGGCAGTTGAGATGAAGCTGGAGCCAACACTGACACCTCCCTTCGAGATGCTTGTAAGGTCAATAGTATACCAACAGCTCGCCTACAAAGCTGCCAAGACCATTCACGATCGAATGCTTGCACTCGTAGGAAAGCTGACTCCTTCATCTGTGCTGAAAAAGAGCCAAGAGGAGCTTCGAATGGTTGGACTCTCACGTCAGAAGGCATCTTACCTTCACAATGTTGCTGAGTCCTTCAAGAGAGGAGGGCCGCTCTGGAAATATAGGAAGGTCGAGTCGTTAGAGAGCTTGTCGTCTGAAGAGATTACTACAATCTTCACAGCCATAAAGGGTGTTGGAGAATGGACTGTGCAGATGTATCTGATTTTTTCATTGGGTCGCCTAGATGTTCTATCTTCAGGAGACCTCGGCGTTCGTAAGGGAGTGCAAAAGATGTATGACCTTGACGAAATGCCTACACCAAAGCAGGTCAAATCAATTGCTGAGAAATGGCATCCTTTGGAGACCGTGGGAACCTACCTGGCTTGGCGTGTCCTTGAAAGTGAGTGATGAGCCGCACCGCTACTAGGATTTAAGATGCGGTTCCTTCTGTTCCTGTCTATCATAATTGGTGATATGCATGACTGAGAATAGCATTCGACTCAAGATGGCTTCAGTCTTTGTCTTCATTGGATTCTTGATGACACTGGGCTTGACCGCTGTTACTCTCCTGTCGCCAGGAGGATCACAGCTGCACGAGGCGATGGATCCACAGGTCATCATTAATGACCTTGCAAGTACTACTGCAGCTGACATCGACATTCGTCTTGCTGGTATCGTGTTCGACACGTTTTTCATGATAGGCTACATGGCTGTCTTCTACGGTCTCTTTGTACTGACAAAGGACAAGGAGTCTTTCTTCCCAAAACTAGCACTCGTACTTGGTCTGACAACTGGATTCTGCGACCTCGTTGAGAACGCAATACAGGTTGCTCTATTCAATGGAATTCCTGCAGGATGGAGTCCTGATAGTCTTTATTTCGCTACTCTTTGGTCATTCACATTTGTAAAGGATTTGACAAGCTACATGGCTGGTATGATGTTCATAGTTCTGCTAATGCTCACACTGAGTCATCCACCAAATCTGAGATCAAGCAAGCTGCTATTGGCCATACTAGTTGGACTCTACGTAGTAATTGGCTCGATTGCGATTGTCGAGAGCTCTTTCCTGATGGTGAGAAACCTAAGTTTCATGATGGACATGCTTTTGGGATCGCTGATTCTGTATCGTATCTCAAAGACTATCGCTCAATGATTGAAAGATGAGGAAGTCTTGCTGACGACCATTTGCAGTCATCTATAAGTCGGGGTACTCACTATCAAAATCAATATCCCAATCTTTTAGTCTAGTTGGGAGTGACAATTATGAATGGCAAGAAGCGTAGCCCTTCGACATTATGCGTTCAGGGTACAGAAGCACAGAAAGCTGGACCTGCAGTTGTACCAATCGTTCAGACATCTACATTCGTCTTTGAAGACCAAATGGATATGCTTGATTCTGTTACTGGCAAGTCCGGGAAACATGTCTATACACGTTGGAGTAATCCGACCACACGAAGTGTTGAAGCAAAGATTAGCTCACTTGAAGGCACTGATGACACTCTAGCCCTTTCCTCAGGCATGGCAGCTATCTCCACAGCAATTATTGGTTTGGTAAAGGGCGGTGAGCGAATCCTAGCTAGTGAGTCGATCTATGGTGGTACAGTCCACTTTTTTGATGAGGTGCTTCCAAAATATGGGGTTCAGGTCGATTATGCTGACACAGATGACTTCCATGATCATGTGATGGCTTCAGGCGCGAAGTACAAGCTATGCTTCTTTGAAACACCAACTAATCCCACCCTCAAGATAGTTGACATCGAGAAGGTCGCAGATGCAGCCCGGGCTACAGGGACTATTAGCATGATTGACAGTACCTTCGGGACTCCAATCAATCAGAAACCTCACGATCTCGGTGTCGACATTGTGATGCACAGTGCCACGAAATACTTGGGAGGTCATAGTGATATAATCGCTGGAACCCTCTCGGGCTCGAAAGAGATCATGAGCAAGATTCGAAGTGCGGCAAAGCTGCTGGGCGGAACAATGGATCCCTTTGCTGCGTTCCTATTAGACAGGGGAATTAAGACTCTGTCAGTCCGAGTTGAGCAACATAACCTCAATGCGTCTTACTTGGCTGAAAAGATGGTGAAAGACTCAAGAGTCAGGCGTGTTCATTACCCTGGGCTTCCGGAGCATCCTAATCATTCTGTGGCCAAGAAACAGATGCGCGGATTTGGTGGAATGTTATCTGTTGAATTGGACTGTGACCTCGAGGCCGCCAAGTCATTTGTTGATTCACTGGACATATTCCTCAATGCTGTTTCACTTGGTGGTGTGGAGAGCCTTGCGAGCATCCCTGCTTTAACAACTCACTATGGTCTTGAGCCTGAGGTCCTCACGGAGATGGGAATCTCAGAATCCACAATCCGCTTGTCTGTTGGAATCGAAGACCCAAGTGATTTACTCCTTGACCTTATGACCGCCCTTGACAAGACGTGTTGAAACGGTCTAATGGCCATTTGTTAAGTTGCGGCAGGGTGCTAGGACGCCTCCGAATCTCCAATGGAAGAGAACCCGAGTAAAAATGCTTCAGTCCTAGGACACCTTGCATAGAGCTTAGCTAGACGCTGAATCTCGCAAGATTAAAACTGGATAGTTTACCTACAATCGCCTATATACTCAATCCCTACTGGATTTCTTGCAATGACCGTCTGGACTCATCAACCCCTATACGATTTCGCTGAATGCAAGGCACCATGCGGCAAGGCTGGCTGCATAACACTTTACACTGGAGATGGCTGCTTCTTCTGCAATACAGCCTGGGAGATTCTAAAAGAGGTCGTTACTGACTTCAATCTTTCATACGAAGCGATATCCCTTGTTGATGCTGATACTGTCAATCCGGACAAGCTAGATCTTATGGGGCCGTTAGGTCTGCCAACAATACAGATTTGTGAGGAAGTGATCGTAGGCGTTCCGGATGTTGATCACATAAGAGGCTTGGTCATGCATGCGGTCCTAAGGCGATGCTTCACTGAATGAGTCATGACGTTCCTGAAATTCCGTTGTATGATTCTTCAACCTCAAGAAGCATGGTTTCTTTCTTCGTTTCAGATACAAAAGCCGATTTGATTCCATTTTGTGTAATCGAGTAGAGGTCCGTGAGCGAGAATCCAAGCTTATCATGCAGGTGTGTGTACTCAAATGAAATATTGGTGTCAAAGAATGCAGGGTCGTCGCTATTCACGGTAACTAGCAGGCCTCGATCGTAGAATTCTCTGATTGGATGCTCTGATATTGAAGCAACCACTCCCGTTCTAACATTGCTCATTGGACATGACTCGATCGCTATTCCTCTTTCCTTGATATGCTCCATTAATTTTGGGTCATTGATGGCTGATGTACCGTGCCCAATACGTTCTACTTCTAGAAACCTTATCACATCCCAAATTGACTCGGGTCCTTCTGCTTCGCCTGCATGTGCAACAAGATGCAGTCCCAGCTTTCTGGCCTCTTTATACACAGGACCAAATGGTTTTGCAGGAAATTCATGTTCGCTTCCTCCAATGTCCACGGAAACAATACTATCAAGTCTCTCTCGAATCCAGTCTAAAACCTCCATTGCAGATTCGGCCCCGTAATTTCTCACTAGATCAATTCTCACATCCGCGTCAATCCCAGTTTTCCGATGAGCGCGACGTATACCTCTATCTATTGCGTCAACCATTGCACAAAATTCCAGCCCTCTTCTCATATGATCTGGAGCTGAGAAACTAATCTCAGCATAGCGGACATTGTTGGCAGAAAGGTCTTCAAGCATCTCAAAGGCCAAGCGCTCGAACTGCCTTTCATTGGTGATATAACTCACCACTTCTGAATAGACTGAGATAAAGTGGCCAAAGTCTTGGAATTGAAACAGCTGAGCCAAATCTGCTTCTGATTTGTACGAGGTCTCGAACCCACCTTCATCAATATAATGAAGCAAAGTCCGCGGTCTTATGGTGCCAAGGATATGAATGTGGAGCTCCACCTTCGGGAGCGCTATGATGGCTTCGTGAGTGTTCATCAATCTCGGTGATTCAGAGCCATCGATAAGTCATTCTATCATCTAGCTCTTTGGAAGAAGTGAGGCCCTCTTGTTCGCTATGTTTGGAGCAAGAGGGCTATTGAGGAGTGCAAATTGTATCGTAATGAAAGCCTACACTCGGAGGTGCAGTGAGGCAATTGACTTCCAGATTTCAATTTCCTTTCTAAGCTTCTGGACTCTGGCTATGTCTGCATGATAAAGCGGTTTACGCATGTCTTGGAAATTCGCAACCTTATGGCACAGGTCCTGTTTCAAGAGATTACGCAGTGCCAGTGTTACGGTTCTTGGAGCGAGTCCCACCTTAGTTGCGATCTCTTGTGGATACATTGGACCATCTGCAGCCAGTGTGTCCAGAATAACAATTGAGCTTCTGGTTAGTTTGAAAGGCAGGCGCATTTGCTATCACCATCAGGTGTCTTTCAGCAACTTTCGGCCATATTAAGACCATCGTGTTGCCACAAACACTTGCTCAACCTCAGTAGTGGCAATCTATTTTTTATAAGCGTTGCCAATAACGTAATCTTTTGGTGCTCAGAAACACATCGTTAAATGAGGAACTCATTTGATGGTCCGTCGGATGTGATTTTCTGACGCAAGAGATGGCATTGGATAGCAAGGATCTTGCCATCATGGGAGCCCTTGACAAAGTCGGTGCAAAAGCATCAGCGGAGCATCTAGGTGAGGTCTTGGGCATCCCATCCCGAACGGTCAGATATCGTCTGTCTCGATTAAGAAAGAAAGGTTTCCTATACCCTCCAAGGGTTATGACCCATGAGAGGAAACTTGGCCTCGGTGAGTCATCAATCTGCATGAAAGCCACAAGACTAGGCATAACACACCTTCCCAGCATTCTTGATGCACTACCGTCCGTCTATTGGATCACGGAGTCCTATGGCACCTACGATGGGTACATGGCGCATTGTGTCTATCCTCTTGAATCGCCTAATAACATCCCTTCTCTGATGACCGTGCTAAAGAAAGAAGGACTCATTCAGGACTATCACATCTTCGATGTGGTGGACTACGAACATAAGCAGCCAAATTATGAACACCTCACTACAGACATTTGTTGGGAGTGGGACTGGAGCCAGTGGTATAAGTCAGTCGGGAGGAACTTAGAAAGAAGATCCAGTTTCACCCTTCAGATGGAAGAGCATCCTCAATTGGTCGAATTTGATTCCAAGGACATTGCTCTGCTGCGGCATCTAGGAGAGGATGGAGAGTCGACCCAGCGCCATCTTGCTGATACACTCTCTCTTTCCGAAAAACTAGCTAACAAGAGACTCCAACGGCTGGAATCAACAGGAATCATCAAGGGGTACCGATCCGCATGCATTCCAGTAAATAACTACTTCTCACTTAGTTTCTTTCTTGAACTTGAGGAACCTGCAGAACCTGTATTAGCAAGTTTCTACGAAATGCCTTTTCCGTTTTACATCATGATGGAATCAAGGTCGCGTTTCTGCATTCAGCTTGGGTTCTCTGCATTAGACTATACTGGTTTCCTCAAGGGCGTCGATATTCTGAGACCATTCATGGTTTCTTACTTCTTCCAGACAATGCATAATCCTCGACGGACGAAATCTGGGCATCCTCTGGATTTCTTCAATGATGAAAGCGGTTCGTGGGAATTCCCCAAAGATTCAACTAGCATCATACGGGCGCATTTAGAGAGCGGTTGACAATACTGAAATATGAGGTCATTACGAGCATCATCGTCTATACCTCTGAACGCCCGGAGGACAATTCTTGACGAATGAAATAAGCGGTTGCACATTCACATGGGCCGGAAAAGAAGAAGCTAGAAGTGCAGCTAGCGGGCGCTCACAATACAAACTAAGGCATCTGAAAATGCAATCTGTTTCATCTGATACTACTGAGAACATGTTTATTGAAGGTGACAATCTCGAAGCCCTCAAGATATTGCGTGAGAGCTATTTAGGAAAAGTAAGAGTGATCTACATTGATCCTCCGTATAACAAGGGCGGCAGGTTTGTGTATAGTGACAAATTTGCTGAAACACACGATGAATGGCTCTCCATGATGTATCCCCGTCTCCTGATATCAAAAGAACTTCTATCTGAAGACGGAGCTATCTTTGTTTCAATAGATGATAATGAGGTTCACAACCTACGCATGCTGATGAATGAGGCATTTGGTGAGGAGAATTACATCGCGACGATAATCTGGGAGAAGAAATTCTCGCCCCAAAACGATGCTAGATGGTTTTCAGATAACCATGATTACATTCTGATATATGCGCGGAAAAAGGAAACTTGGAGACCCCGGCTTCTCCCACGAACTGATGAGACTGATGCACGCTACAAGAATCTTGATGATGACCCAAGGGGAGCGTGGACATCAAGCGATATGACCGTGAAGACATACAACAGGGATTATGATTATGAGATCACTGCTCCATCAGGCCGAAAGGTCCTTCCACCACGAGGAAGATGCTGGGGGATGTCTATCGATACTTTCCAAGACCTAGTGAAAGACAATCGTGTCTGGTTTGGTGGTGAAGGAAACAATGTCCCACGGCTCAAACGATTTCTCTCTGAAGTGAAGCAAGGGTTGACTCCTTGCACGATATGGAAACGAACCGAGGTTGGCGATAATCAGGAAGCCCGACGTACAATCCGAGAGCTATTTGGTGATGTAGGCATTTTTGAAACACCAAAGCCAATTAGACTCATGAAGCAGATATTGCACCTTGGCACGGAGCCAAATCGTGAGGATATCGTGCTGGACTTCTTCGCTGGATCATGTACCACTGCTCATGCAGTGCTGGAACAAAACGAAGATGATGGTGGAAACAGGAGATTCATTGTTGTTCAACTGGCAGAGCAAGTACCAGCTGATTCTCGCGCGTTTGAGGCAGGGTTCACCACAGTTTCTGAGATAGGTGCTGAGCGAATTAGGCGAGTCATCGAGAATATGAGAATGACTTCAGAGGGAAACAATCAACTCGGATTCAAATATCATAAGATGGAATGAAAGTGTCACTAGGTTCATTTTGACTTCAGAATTACGTCGCTCACAAACGATTCGAAATCCTCAACGCACTCTGCTATTGCCATCCCTTCCTCCAGACAGGAATGTTCAGTATATGCCTGCAGAGCCTTCCCCAATTCAAGTATGAGAGAGGGGCTCTCTTTCTGATTGAAATAGATTTCACGGACAGACTGAATCCCAGTGAGTGCAGCTTCTCTAGGTGTCATTTCTGAAACCGCTGTCGCTACTGGCTTCTTCTTACTGCAGACTAGAATTACATTCTGGTTGATGCCGTGTGCTCTGACGCCGCTGGGTGTTTCACCATGTGTTGGATAAGCGGCTTCGACATAGAATCCTGCATTCATGAGAATTCGTAGGATAGCCGTCCATGCTTTGAGCCGTTTATGCTGATAGACAAAGACAAGCTTTGCCTCATCCTTTAGCACCCTATGGATCTCTTCATAGACACGGGTCATCGACTCTACAAAGAAATCAGCATCTTTGCCAGTCTTGTTGTGTACAAGAATCTCCTCTTCGCTGTTGCTGGATTTCCTGCTGAATGGAAATGGGTATGACTCCCGTAGTTGTTCACGCAGCCATACATAGAAGAAATCCGAGAGTTCAGAGTACATGATGTTATCATAATAGGGAGGATCAGTGATTACTGCATCAACGGTCTTGTCAGGAATGAAAGACAAGTCCTCTGACGATTGGCATTTCAGTAGCGTGTTTTCTCTCTGTTTAAGGTCCTTGAAGTCATCAACAAACTCGGCTCTGATCTTGCCGCCAACGTTCACTCTTTCTCTGATTCTGATTTGTTTGCCTTCTTCAATTCCTCCATCTGTGAATCGAATTTCGTAAGGTAATCGCTGATATTTGAGGGCTCTAATGCCTTTCGCGACATATCTGCTAAAGGAGCCTCTTCCCACCTTAGTTCCCCATACATTGTTCTCAACTGGAGTAGTCGGTGGGGAAAAGTAGTGTCCGCCAAAGAGAGGCTCAAGCTTTGATGCATGAGTATTATAGATGCAGAACATGTTGTTGGCATTGAGAGAGTCTGAGAATGTGAGGAGGAGAAATTCTCTAACAGCCTTCTCTCGCACTTTCAGAATCTGCTCCAAAATCATGGAGAGAGCGAGCAACTGACGTGAATTGAAGAAATCACAAAATCTCTTGTATACAACACATCGTGGTCGCATCGTGGCCATTTTGGTCCAAGGAACCTCATCATCCGGAATCAGTGTGCCTGTTAGATTGTCCTTTCTCAGATTATACTCTCTTTCTGCATCAGCGACTCGTTTGAGGTCGGTTTTGCTCGGGGTCTTGTATTCTCTCCCGCATTCCTTACAGTAAATTTCAAGCGCGTAGGGCCTTTCAACAGGCGGTGTATTTCTAGCTAGCCA
>JAEOTX010000118.1 GCA_016839605.1 Candidatus Thorarchaeota archaeon
CAAGTGTTTCTCAGCCAAGGAAATCATCTGGAAGTATCCTATTCTCAGAGCTGAATCGAACTCCTTCAAGAATCAAAATACGCTTCTTCATTTCAAGACCACCCTGAAATCCTCCAAGCCAGCGATCACTTCTAACAGCACGATGACATGGGACTACTATTGGAAATGGATTTCTTGCCAGTGCACTGCCAACAGCTCGCACAGCACGCGATTCCAATCTTGCAGCTATTCTTCCATATGAAGAGGTCTTACTGCGGGGAATCGCATGTTCTTCCATCAAGACTGACAACTGAAATGGAGAACATATAGATGTGTCAACGAGACTCAAGGGAATTGGATCTGGCTTCCCTGTGAAGAAGTCTTGAATGCGTGTTCGAAGCTCTGACACCTCATCCCCATTTGCGTTCGAGGCTTGGGGAAACCTACCCGTGATGGCATTTTTGATTGCTTTCTCTGAACGGGGTAGCAAAACGTGGATTGCTTTGGCGGAATCACCCTTTATCCAGTATACAATTCCTGAATGTCCGAACTCTGTCTCAAAGGTTGTGAACTTCAAATCATATCACCAATATTTCAATGATGCTCGCTGATGCCGATTTAGGTGCTAAGCTCTGTCATACCGAGCTGATTGAACCTGATTAATAGAGTGTAATCACAAATCTCAATAGAGTGAAGCATGCGCGTTGAGAGGGAGTGATATAGATTGGCGGATAGATCCACAGCTCACGATTATGCATGCATGGTGTGTGGGGAAACCCTTGCCTATAGTGATAAGAGCTCTGAGCATGTCTGCGACTATTGCAGACTTGAGTTCACCTCTACAATCCATTGTCCAAATGGTCACTTTGTCTGTGACGAATGCCACTCTGCGGATGCGCTTGACCTCTTGCGTAGGATGGCGGAAGGGGACAGTAGCACCAGCCCGCGAAACCTCCTCGAAGCTGCCTTCAAGCATTCATCGTTCACGTTTCATGGGCCAGAGCATCACAGCCTAGTACCTGCAGCCTTGCTTATTGCCATGAAGAATTTAGGTATTAAACGACCAAATGGCGAGTTGGTGACCTATGAGATGATCCTTGAGGGCATAAGAAGGGGTTCAAAGATACCTGGTGGTTACTGTGGCACAGCTGGAAATTGCGGAGCGTGTGTAGGTGCGGGGATTGCTGTTGCACTCTTCTTGGGTTCTACTCCGACGAAAGGACCAGAGCGCTTGTCGGCTCATAGAGCTACCATTGCAGCTCTAGAAAAGGTGACTGATGGGCTTATCCGATGCTGCAAGAGGTCCTCACTTTATGGAATAGCCGCAGCTATTGAGATTTTAAGAAATGAGCACCAAGTTGATCTTGGTCCAGAACCCGAGTTCGGCTCTTGTGAGAACTGGGAGAGAAACCGTGATTGCGCAAGAAATGCTTGTGTGTATTTTCCGACTTGAAATGACTATTCAATATTCTGTCATTAGCACAATCATAATAGTTCACTCATTGTACAAGTACAGTTCCTCAACCTTCGGTCCCTTCATTAGCCTTCACGGTCTAGTAGGAATTGTTTCCCCGTCAGGGGTGGCCCGCATGGGAAATACCTGGCATATTCTTTCCACATAGGAGCCATGTCTAATACTCCTCTCGCCTCCGCTAATAGAATAGGGCCACCCCAAATCCATCACATGTTTCTTTAGTGCTGAAGCTCAATGAGAGGTGTTTGAGATGTCGAGGTCCCTTTCAGCCCCATTCTGTTGTATCTGCCTTGTTCTATTTCTAGTGATGACGCCAGTGGATGCGTCGGGCGAGCCATCTCAATCGAATGCTACAGGTCTTCAGGATTTGTCTGATCCGCCAGTCAACGTGACGGAATGGTCACTTCAGGTCACGGAGATGAATGGTCGTTTGGACCTGATGGTTGACATCCTCTATTCTTACAACTTCACCAATGATGAAAGGCTCACTAGAGCAGCGCTGTTCCTCTCTCTGAATAACGAGAGCTTTGTGCAAGCTCAAACGCATGAATTCGACCCGGTGCTCATGCCAGCGACAGGAACTGGGGGCTTCTTCTTTGCAAATGCCGTTGGTGATCCGCTTCCTTTTGATGTGCTTCAGGGAGACATTCTCAACGGCTATGTGGAGTTCACAACTACAGCAGAAACATACACCTCACCCAGGGTTGCACTTGAGATACCCATTGACGTCGTGCGACCTTTCCTCTTCCGAATACCTCCAAGTCTATTCTATATTGGAGGCATTGTAGCAGGGATTCTTCCTCTGGTCATCATAGCATATTACGTGACTAGAAAGAGAGATCGATGAATGAAACTGGTTACACTACCTGTACAAGTCGGATCTCGTTGTAATCTGTGATGACCCGAATGTAGCCCTGAAGCAGCTCATCCATCTCAACGCTGCCAGTGTCAACCCTCAAGATTCCCCCTTCAATGCCATTTAGCTTACTAGGAGTGGAGATTACTAGAATCCGATCCTTCCCCACCAATTCGATTATCTTTGGACTGATCTGTTGGTTTCCTCTGCCGAATAGCATTCCTTGGTGACCAATGGGTGAAACGATAATCCAAGCCTTCTCGAAGTCCTTCACAAGTTTGAGGATATCACCCTCATTTACGTCATTGTGGATAGTCTCATCTGAGAAGAGGTCAACTCCGAGTGTAGTCTTCTTGACTCCCAATATGTCCGTAATGGTGCGCACGGATGTACCAGGACCGAGAATGTACCAGTTTTCTTGTTCCATAGATTCGGTCACGTATCGAGCAATTGCTTCCTGTGCCTCTTGTTCATTTGTAGTTTCGGGACTAGCTTGTTTTGCTCCCTGAAAACGAGCAGGCACTGCAGGGCCCTTGAGGTAGCCATAGAGCTTGATTATGAATTGGTCTTCTCGGATTGCCTCCTCATCTGCATCCATGATTTCAAACTCTGCTGGCGAGGTAGTACCTTGTAGAACGAGACGGATGACCTCTGCGGCGTCTCGAGGATTTATGACGAAAATCCCACTATACATCTTCACGCCAGATGGAACTCCAAGCACGAGCAGATCATCTAGAGCATGCTCAGTGATAGCATCGAGAATATCACGCGCAGTTCCATCTCCACCAACGAAAACGAGCAGTCTGACTCCAGCTTCAAATAGAGCAACCACACACTTCCGCGTGTCATCTGGCCCTGTTTCTGGAGCAATGACTACATCTACAACATCATGAGGCAGCCCACTGCTTCTAATCACCTGCTCGCCCATCATATCTGGGCATGTCACAAGACTGAGCTCAACGCGCCCAACCTTCTGCATCTGTGACAGAGCATCTAAGAAATCAGCAGCTCTTCCTGCAGCAACAGGTTCAGCACCTCTTCTAATTGCCTCCTCAACTACACCATCAGTGCCTTTGAGACCTACACGTCCCCCCATGCCAGCGATTGGGTTCACAAGTAGGCCAATCCTCATATATCGCTCACATCCGCACGAGCCTGTGGTGACATATAGTCGCTAAAGGGTTTCTGATTACGTATGATTTGGTCAGAATGAACTCTGGATGCATTAGGCTATGCTTTTTGCGATATAGTTTAAATGCGTATCTTACTTAATCTGGAATGGGAATTCGTGGTGGAAATCCCCAAAAAGGGGGGAGTCCCTCTTATCTAGATAGAAGGGATTCCCTCAACTTGTTCTCTATGCTCTTCAAACTAGTAATCCAGAGCGTTGACTTGTGCCGCTGATTGAATCCAGAAAGAAACTCGTATAAGGACCTCCTCCAGGAAGCGGGGTCGGTTGTCTGGAGTGGCATCCTTGGGCCATCTGTGCTGACGATAGTCATTGAACTTCTCGAATTTCTTGCCGTATTTTGTAGTAAGTGGCAAAGCCACGCGGCGGTCGCAAACCGTATTGAAGGCACGAATCAATGTCTTGAAATCAAGATCCATCCTCATAATCCACTTCACCATTGTCTTGAAGAATGCACGGACATTGAGCTCATCCCAAGGTAGCTCCTTCAGTGCGTCTCGATCACTTCCATCTACGCGACCTGTATTCACTTTGCACTCCTTTTTGAAATCACAGCGGGCTCTAGCGTAGATCTTGCGATTTGATATCCATACAACGATTTCGTGGTCTCCCTTCTTCCTCATGTTCTCCTTGTGTTTTCCCGCTGGAAAGACAACCTCTATTGTCCGGTCTTTGAATCGTGCTCCAGCAGTTAGATAGAGCTCTAATGCCCAAACGATTGCAGGGATTGTGTTCACTGCATAATATTCATCAGGATCGGTCATCTTGCTAAAAATGAGAATTGCATCCAGCCTGATATGAGTTCGGTTTTAGACAGGCAAATATAGCAAAGAAGGAGGTGGGGGGCTAGCGGGGTCCGCTTTGACGCTTCCGTACCAGAGTCGTGCCCAGCCGCTCAAAGATATCAACGACCCCTTCGCCGGTCTTTGCTGAGCTTTCAATGTATGGCATATTATGGGCGTCAGCAAACTCCCGGCCCTCTGAAGGTTCAACAACTCTGTCTGGCAGGTCCGTCTTGTTAGCAACAAGAACCAACGGAATCTCCTTTTGGATAGCCCTGTGAAGCTCGTCGAGCCATTCCTGCAGCAACATGAAGGTCCGACGTCTAGAAACATCATAGACAAGGAGCCCTCCGTTCGAACCACGATAGTACATTGGTCGGAGAATCTGGAATCTAGATTGGCCGGCTACATCCCAAATTTGCAGCTTCACAACTTGGTTTACTTGGTCCGCGCCAAGGACATCAATGTTCTTGACAGCAAACTGAGAACCGATAGTGGTCTTGTAGTCTGTTCGGAAGAAGCCGTGTGAGAAGCGTGTAACGATTGCAGTCTTCCCAACAGCGCCTTCACCAAGGACAACGACCTTGAAGAGGTAGTCATAGCTGCTACTCACAATCGATTCCTCCGGAAATGGGAACTCCCGAACATCGCTGCAACATGTGGGGGGAGTTCTACGAAGCGATAAGAGTTCTAGCGCACTAATAAGGTTTCGTTCTATATTGCCCCTGACCTAGAGCGGACTCCTCCAGACACAAAGCTGAGGTGGAATCAGAGCCTACTTGACTTGTTCTCTACCCATTCAAGGAACTTCCTGAGAATTGTATTGAAGTCATCAGGATTTTGAAGCATTGGAACGTGATCCGCATTCTTGACTACTGCGATGTCAGCTCGGGGAAGAGATTCTTGAAACTTCTTTGCCATGGCTGGCGTCACAATGTTGTCCTTCTCTCCCACAATCACGAAGACTGGCACATCAATCTCAGCAACGCGGTCAGTCACATTGAACTTGTCAGCTGCGGCGAGGTCTCTGCTAATTATCCGCGGATTTTTCCTCTTGAGATCTTCTTCCTGACGGATGATGTCATAGGGACCGTTCTTCCCTCGTTCCTTCCGTCCCTTGAAC
>JAEOTX010000119.1 GCA_016839605.1 Candidatus Thorarchaeota archaeon
GACACTCCACAGTACATCAAAGATGCTGCTATTCAGGCGATAGCTGACGGATATACCAGGTACACACACAATGCAGGGCTTCCTGAAGTTAGAGAGGCATTAGCAGAGAAGCTCAAGAGAGACAATGGTATTGTCGCCGACCCACTTACAGAGATAATCTGTACTGCAGGCGGTATGGGATCGTTATTGCTTTCCAATCTTGCTATTGTCAACCCTGGAGAGGAAGTGATCTATCCAGACCCGGGGTTTGTCAGCCATTCTGCCCATGTGGCTATGTGTGGTGGCCGAGGAGTTCCCATTCAGCTCAAAAGAAACCTCGGTTTCTCTTACCTGGCTGAAGACGTAGAGAAACTAATCACTGACAAAACTAAGCTGCTTGTCATCAACTTCCCAAACAATCCTACTGGAGGAACCATACCAAGAGATGAACTCAAGAAAGTGGCTGAAATCGCAATCGAGCACGATTTGTTTGTCCTCGCAGATGGAGCATATGAGAAGTTTAGGTGGACTGACGAAGAACCGCTCTTCATTGGATCATTGCCAGGGATGAAAGAGAGAACGGTGTCACTCTTCACATTCTCAAAGACATATGCTATGACAGGCTGGAGGATCGGTTTCTCAGTCGGTCCGCCTGAAATCATTGCAAATATGACCAAGCTGCAAGAACACGTTCAATCAATGCCTACTTCCATCTCGCAGAAAGCTGCGGAGGCTGCAGTGAAGGGTCCACAAGACTCAGTCAAACTAATGATAGACACATTCCGGAAACGTCGTGATATCATCACAAAGGGGCTGAACGCTATTGAAGGAATTGAGCTGGCACCTCCAGGCGGCGCATTCTACGTCTTCCCAGATGTTAGCGCCTATGGGATGAAGTCTTACGATTTGGCAGTCAAGCTTGTTGAAGAAACCGGTGTCGTCACCGTTCATGGTTCTGCATTTGGGCAGTATGGCGAAGGATTCCTTCGCATATGCTATGCGATGTCCAATGAGACCATTGAGGACGCCATCCAAAGATTAGACACCTACCTGCCAAAATTGCTTCGATAACTAGTATTGACCGCGAGAGGAAGAGTAAATAGCTCTGGAGGTAGTATTCTGGGCGATGAACTCTCGGACCAGTCGCTTACGTGAACGTATGCTAAACGCACAGCCGACTATATCATCAGAGAGAGCCAGGTTATTCACAGAGTACGTCAGAAATCATGAAGGTGAGCCTACTCAAATCAGAATGGCAAAGGCATTTTCCTTTGTGATGGATAGCCTGACACTTGGAATTGAACCTGAGGAAATCATTGTAGCCAATATGGGACCAACCCCTCGTTCCTGCCAGATCTTTCCCGAATATAGCTGGACATGGATCTCTGAAGAACTGGACCGACTCAACAAACGAAGAACTGAACGGTTTGAGATTGGGAATTCTGACAAGCAGACGCTTAGAGAGGTCTTTGAATTCTGGAAGGGCAGAAGCACTGCTGAGATTGCGCGTGAGGCGATGCCAGAGGAGTCTCAACTAGCGTCAAAAGCCGGACTGTTCACAATTGGCGCACCAGGGACTGGTATCGGTCACTTCATAGTGGACTATGAAAGAGTCTTGTCTGAAGGATTGATGGCAATTGCCAAGGAAGCAGCTGACATTCACAAGAAAACCAAGGATTCGAAGAAGCAGGAATTCTATGAGGCTGTTGAAATTGCAATTGCGGGAGTGATTCGTTTTGCAAACAGATACGCAGACCTTGCAGAACAGCTAGCGGAAGAAACCAAAGACGCAAATCGGAAGGAAGAACTCAAGCTGGTGGCTGAAACATGCAGAACAGTACCAGCAAAGCCAGCAACTTCATTCTATGAAGCATTGCAATCATTTTGGTTCATTCAGCTACTTGTGCAGATTGAGTCAAATGGACATTCTATCTCAACAGGTCGATTCGATCAATACCTGTATCCGTTCTATAGGAATGACATCGAATCAGGCCGAATCAATAGAGAGCGAGCCCTCGAGCTTTTGGAGATGCTTTGGATAAAGTTCGCGTCAGTAATCAAACTCCGAAACGAATACTACAGTGTCGCATTTGCGGGATTCCCAATGTTTCAAAATCTCACCATAGGGGGGCAGGATGAGAATGGAAATGACGTTTGTAACGATCTCACGGAACTAATTCTAGAGGCCACAGGAAATACGAGAGTGACTCAACCCACCATTTCATTTAGGTGGCATAGGGGAACTCCTGAGAAATTCAAACTGAAAGTAGTTGATGTCATATCGAAAGGACTGGGTATGCCGGGCCTTTTCAATGACGAAATCATTATTCCCATAATGGAAGAGAAAGGAACAGACTTCTCCGAGATACATGACTACTCTATCCTTGGCTGTGTTGAGCCTATTATAGGCGGGAAATCTGATCCTAGGCAGAATATTGGCTATGTGAATTTGCCTAAAATTCTGGAAATAACGCTCAACAATGGAAGAGACCCCAGGACAGGAGAGAAGGCGGGACTCTCAACGGGTGAGCCAAGGGACTTCAAGTCATTTGATGATCTCTGGGAGGCATATGAGAAACAGATTGACAATGCGATTGAACTTCTCACACAGGCCGACAGAGTAGCCGCTGGGATCCTTTCCAGTGAAAAACCCACCCCATTCATTTCATCGCTCCTTCATGGTTGCCTAGAGAAAGGAAAGACGATGCAGGATGGAGGGGTGAAGTATAATTCTGGAGGCATTATGGGAACGGGTGTTGCGATTGTAGCAGACTCCCTCTCCATGCTGAGGAAATATGTCTTTGAATCAAAAGAGATCTCAATGGATGAGATGCTTCAGACCCTTGAGAGCAATTATGATGGCAAAGAGGAGCTTAGAATTCGACTTGAGAATGATCCCGATAAGTACGGTAATGACATCGAAAGCGTGGACTTCTTGGCACGTGACACGGGACGAGCCTTCTGTAATTCAATTCAGAAAAGAATGACGACACGTAGCGGACCCTATCATGGAGCACTCTTCTCAGTCTCAATGTATATTCCTCAAGGAGAGGTTCTTGGAGCAACTCCAGATGGTAGAAAGGCTGGAAAGATGATTTCCGATGGTGTATCACCCACTCAAAATCGCGATGTTCACGGACCGACAGCTGCGATGAAGTCGGTGGCGAGACTGGACCACAAACTCTGCTACAATGGCACGCTCTACAACATGAAGTTCACCCCAGACTATTTCGAATCCACATCAAGCAGGAAGAAGTTCATCAGTCTAATTGAGGGCTACTTTGAGTTAGGTGGCCTTCATGTCCAATTCAATGTTGTAGATAAAGAAACCCTTGAGGATGCAAAGCTGAATCCCCTTCAACATCGAGACCTCATTGTACGTGTAGCCGGATACAGTGCGTACTTCATTGAACTAGACCCATTCGTGCAGGACGAGGTCATCGCAAGGACAGAGTTCACTCGAAGTACATAGTGCTTTTACGGCAGATTTAACTTTCAGGGCCTTATCACTCATTTTGTTAAACTGACCACTGAGCGTGATTCAATGGGATTTGACGTAGTCACCTTTGGTGAGGTCATGCTCCGGCTCTCACCTCCGGATTTCATGAGATTCGAACAGACTCACAGCTTCAACGCCCATGCAGGCGGAGCTGAGATGAATGTGGCTGTAGCATGCGCCCGCCTTGAGCTCAGCTCAGCTTATGTGACGAAGCTAGGTGATAATTCAATCGGCCACTTCATACGCAACAAAGCGAGAGAGCATGGAGTAGATACCTCTTACATCCTCTGGGATACTGACAGTAGGTGCGGAGTATATTTCGTAGAGTTTGGAGCAGCACCTAGAACTAACCGAGTCATCTACGACAGGAAAGAGTCTGCAATAAGTAGGATAAAACCCGGTGAAGTACCGTGGGACAAGATACTTGATGGAACCAAACTGTTCCACACCAGTGGAATCACTCCTGCACTCAGCGCATCGTGTGCAGACGCCACAATGGAGGTCCTGAAGATAGCCAAAGAGAAGGGCTGCAAGGTCTCATACGATGTCAATTACCGAGGAAAGCTATGGACGCCAGAAGAAGCTAGAAAGTTTACAGAACCCGCCTCTGAATTCATTAACATTCTAATCACAACTGAAGAGGACACAAAGGTAGTCTATGGTATCGAGGGCAAAGACTACGAAGAAGTAGCAAAGAAACTGACCGATAAGTTCGGTTTCGAAGTGGTTGTGATAACACTACGAGAAACTCCCACAGTCCTTACAAACAAATGGTCGGTGTTTGCATACGCTGATGGTAAGGTCTACAAGAGTCCAGTATACGATGTGGAGGTCATCGATCGACTTGGAGGAGGAGATTCTTGCAGTGCAGGATTCATCTACGGCTATCTCATCTTGAAGGACCTTCAGAAAGCCGTGGATTTCGGTTCTGCATTCTCAGCTCTGAAGCACTCTGTACCTGGAGACCTGGCATTTGTTTACAAGTCAGAGGTTGAGAAGCTGATCAAGGGACGTGAGAGAGGTCTCAGAATAGATAGGTAGGTATGAAGCGATGTGGGAAAAGAGAAAGGCATTAGACCTCATACACAAAACTGGACTCATACCCATAATCCGTGTGGATTCTGCTGAAACCGCAATGAAGGTTGCAGACGCCTTCCTCGAAGGTGGAGTGAGGATAATTGAAGTCACCTTTAGTGTGCCTGGAGCAACAGATGTTGTACGGAAGCTCACTGAGCAACTAGGTAACAAAGTGCTGATCGGTACGGGAACTGTACTGAACAGGAAGATGGTGGATGAGGCAGTTGCAGCTGGCAGCGAATTCATTGTTAGTCCAGGATACTCCAAGGAGCTAATTGATGCTGCAAAGAAGCATTCCAAACCATGTATCCCCGGCGCTCTTACACCAACTGAGATATTGGATGCCTATAATCTGGGGTCTGATGCTGTCAAGGTGTTTCCATGTGGAAATCTGGGAGGAGCGAAGTATATCAAAGCCATCAGAGCACCACTTCCACAGATTCCTCTGGTCCCCACAGGGGGCGTCAATCTGGAGACCGCAGGTCCACTGCTGGAGGCTGGATCTTTTGCTTTGGGAGTAGGAAGCGCAATCACAGATAAGACAGCGATAAAGGAAGGCCGCTTCGAAGTCATCACTGACAACGTCAAGAATTTTCTTGAAATCGTGGAGAAGTTCAGGAATTAAGCAGCATCTATAAAAGCGGTAAAGATACGCACTGCTTTAGCCCTGCCATTGGAGAAGGCCTGAGATGAGCGAGGATTTATTGATTCTGATGCGAGAACGAATAGCCATAGGATTGGCAAGAGAGAAGACTAAGGAAGCTATCGAGGGTTGGGAGAGAACTGCAATATTAATCCTGAAGGATGGCAGAATGTATCACTTCATAGTAAAGGACAACGACATTGCAGTGCAGCAGGGGGGTATTGATAACCCTGACATGACGATTCAGAGTGATGAGGATACAGTCAGAAAGCTCTTCCTGGAAGAAATGAGTGCTACAGCTGCGCTTCTTAAGAGGAAACTTAAGGTTAAGGGATCTGCGGGCGACCTGATGAAGATTAGACACATTTTCTGAATCGATCCGGCTTACGGAGGTAATCGGTTGGACCCAAGTGTCATCACGAAATTGGAAGAGATTGTAGGCAAGGAGTATGTATCAACCAGAAAAGATGTTCTCATAGCATACTCAGTTTCAGCTTCAACTAGCTATGAACCGGTGCTGCCAGATGCGGTTATCCGTCCTGGGACCACTCAAGAAGTCACGAAAATTATGGAAATAGCTAACGAGCACGAAATCCCAGTCGTTCCAAGGGGAGGAGGTTCGGGTCTCCAAGGAGAAGTCACTCCAAAAGATGGCAGTCTTGTTGTGGAATTAATGCGAATGGATGGGATCACGCTTTACGAAGATCTTCGTTCTGTGGCTGTTTGTGCAGGTGTCACATATGGAATGCTTGACAAGCTTCTTGAGAAGCATGACCTCTGGGTGCCATTCTATCCAGGCTCATCACTCTCAGCAACTGTTGCGGGAAATGTGGCGGTTAATGGGGCGGGCTTTGGATCATCGAAATTTGGTTGCATTGGGGAGCAGGTCCTTGGATTGGAAGTGGTACTACCAGATGGGCGAATAATTCAGACTGGATCTGAAGCTAATCCAAACTCACCAGGCCCTTTCCTACGTTATGCTTTTGGTCCTGATTTAACTGGGCTCTTCATCGGATCTCTCGGCAGTTTCGGAATAATCACGAAGGTTGCCCTCAAGACCCATAAACGGATGCATAATTTCGACTTCAATACCTACGGTTTTGAAACTGCAGAACAAGCGGAGAATTTCGTAATTGAGTTAAAGCAAAATGATGTGAGTTCTGTCTGGATTGCGATTTATGAGGGCCAAATACTTGACTTCTTCCTCGATATGATAGGTGAAGAGTACGGAGTCCCCAAGCATGAATGGCCCAAGTACACAGTGTCTCTGGTTCTTGGC
>JAEOTX010000120.1 GCA_016839605.1 Candidatus Thorarchaeota archaeon
CTTCCGAGACCAGCAGTGACCTCTTCTTCCTCTTCTTTCTCTTCTTCCTTCTTCTCATCTTTAGCAGGGGCTGCCTCAGCGGCGCCACCAGCTGCAGGAGCAGCAGCGACAGCCATAGGCATAGCTGCACCCTTTAGAGCCTCATCTATGTCAACATCCTTCAGGGCTGCAAGAAGCGCCTTGACTCTACCCTTGTCAGCTGTAACACCTGCAGCGGTGAGCACAGCTTCCATGTTCTTGATATTGACCTTCTGGCCTGCTTTGTGGAGCAGAAGTGCTGAATATACGTACTCCATTTCTATCTACCTCGCTATTATTATCCAAACAGGCCGCCGAGGCCTGCAACTTCTTCTTCCTCTTCTTCCTCAACCTCTTCAGTTTGCTCTGGCTCCTCTGTTGGAGCCGCTGCAGCTGAAACCGCAGCAGCCTGAACTTGACTGAGGGCTTCGGAGGATATTGCGTCTGGGTCTTTCTCAGAGATTATTGCTGCAAGAGCAAAAACCTCCGAGTTTGCTTTGGCTAGGAACTCGCCTATCATGTCTGGCTCGAAGAACCCTATCTTCATAGTCAGACTCTTGGCTTCAATATTGGCCTTGGCAAGCAGCACTGGAATGGTTTCCAGAGTGGGATAACCTGTGTTTATTGAAAGGTTGACTGCGTAGTGATGTCCAGCTATGACCTGTCCTAACAAATCACCTATGTCTACCTCCAGACTGTCACCAGTCATTATTGAACCATCAGCATATGCTGCTATAAGCTTCAGTTGCAGCTCCATTGGTTCGATTCCCAGTCTTGCTAACATCAGTGCCATGGCGTTTGAGATTACGTTTCCAGACTTGACGGCAACGGTATCATTAGTGACGTGAATGACACCTCCCTTTACACGAGCTGGAATCTTCAATGCCGCTAGTTCACTGATGAATGGACCAGGAGCTACACCGGTGTTCATCGCAGGAACGATGATGTCTTTCTGCGCAGTCTGCCCGCCCTTTGCTGGAGCAGCAGCCTTGTTCTCGCTCAGGAACTTCGTCAGAACGAACGGATCCTGATTGCTGAACATAAAGGCCACAGGACCTGTAACATGCTCAACTAGATCCTTGATTCCTTTCTTCTTAGCTGCTTCGAGAGCTCTAATCATCAACGTGTTTCGTGCCATCATCATTGTAGCAGAGCCTCTAAGGCTCTCTCTGATTCCAGAAAGCTGCTTTGCTCCGACACCCTCCACGTTCACAAGACCAATCATCTCGCTTCCGTCAATTCGGGCTGCGAGATCAGCCACTTTTTCAAGTTTCCATTGTGGAATTGTCTTCTCATATACTGACGTCTTAATCACCTCTCGATTGGCACATCGACCGTTGGTCCCATTGTACTCTTGACGAGTACTCCGCCAACACGGTCTAGGAATCCCTTGCTATCCACGAAGTTCAAGACGGCTGCAATGTTGTCAGCAATCTCCTTGTCAGCCATTTTCACATGACCAACCTTGACGTGGAATGTTGGTGTGTTCCTCATCCTTACTCGGACAGTCCGTTGATACTGGTCTACCACAGGACCAAGATCTGCTTGCGGCGGGAAAGGCCTTGGCATCTTCCCTCTGGGTCCCAAAGCTTGCCCAAGGTATCGCCCCACAAGGGGCATTGCATCCACTGCTGCGATGAAGAAGTCGAAGCCCTTTGCTAAGGCCTTTCTTTCCTTTTTCTCATCGCCGAGCTTTGGAATCTCATCCTTTGACACAACTCTCTGGACTCCAGCTGCTAGCGCTTTCTCAGCGAACTCACCATCCCCGAAGGCGCAGACCTTTGCAGGAGGAAACATGGCGTTAGGAAGGACGACCTCTTGATTGAAGCGGTTCTCAGGCTTAGTAACATCAAGTTCCTTCTTCCTGAAGTTGACAGCAACATCAAAGCTCTGCTTGAACTTCCTTTTCTTCTTGGTCCCCAGTTTCCTTGCCTCAGCAACGGCAGCCTCAATGGGTTCAACTTTGACTGACATTGATTAGCCCTCCCTGAGCGGTTCGTCTAACTGACTATCCCAGACACCATCTCTAACATCTTGCTGGAACTCCTTCGCTGTCTTTCCTTCTACTGTAACGCCCATGGAAACACAGGTTCCTGATACAATCAGAGCAGCACTCTTCATGTTGAGTGCCGATATGTCGCTTGCCTTCCCTTTTGCAATTGACTTGATTTGGTCAATGGTGAGGTTTCCGATGATGTTTGTGTTTGGCTCTCCCGATCCCTTTGGTTGACCAATCTCTTTCAAGATTAGGGCGCTAGTCGGTGGAGTTCCCACATCAACGGTAAAGCTCTTGTCATTAGGGTTGACTGTGATTTTGACTGGTACTTTGAGTCCAGCAAATGCCTGAGTGACCTCATTGATTTTAGTAACAACCTGGAAAATATTGACTCCTGTTGGTCCTAGTGCTGGTCCAATGGGTGGTCCTCCAGAGGCTTTGCCACCTTCTACCATCGCATCGACTATAATTGGCTTAGTTTCGCTCAATTTCTCACAACTCCTGATGCAGTAACCTCGATGAGTCCTTGGACACCTCGATTATGGTCGACCTAATGGCACAAGTAGCACTCTGTCCAATTCGGTCTACTGCATTCATTGTCACTTTCTTCACCCCAGACATGACGTCTTGCGTCTATGTCCAATTAAGGAGATGATTCGACCGCACATCTAGAATGTTTTAAGCGTTTTGGAGTGGCTGAACGGCTCTTGCTTGCTAATCGTGAGCCCAGAATGAGTCATCATCCATCTCATCCTTTTCCGCATCAGTCACATCAGCGTCGTCGCTGACATCGGCATCTTCCTCACGATGTGCTTTTTCGACTATTTTGGCAAAGTCTGCGTGAACACGTATTGGGATTGTATGAGGGCTATCCAGAAGTTCCAGAATGAGCTCTTCCTTTGCCGCGTCAACTCGTGCAACCTTGGCTCTTTCTCCCTTGAATGGTCCAGAAATGATTTCCACAACATCTCCGGTCGAAATTCCCTCTGCCGCTGGTTTGGGCACTAGGAACTTGTCAATCTCTTCGAAGCTGACCTTACCACCCACGCGACCTCGTACATGAGGTACACCAGAGATTGCAATCTCCACATCTCTGAACTCAAGGGTCTCAAGAAACACATAACCTCGTAGAGTTTCAGGCACAAGAATCGCTTTCACGCGTCCTAGAAGCTGGTTAGTCGAAACAAGCTTGGGCTCTCCAGTCTTCTTTTTCTTCTTCTTCTTGCAGCTGCTCATATGTTCCAGGGTGGCCTCTTTGGAAGAAAACTCCTCAGAACAGAAAGGACACTCCCAGACATCTGTTTCACCAATGACTGCTGTGGTGATGAGATCTGTGACTCCCTTTTCCTGGCCAATTGTCGTCCTTACCGCATAGATACTGCTTCTTGTTTCCAAATAGAGACCCCCGTGATACAATGGATTCTGGATAGACTGGTAACTAAAACAGTCCTGCCAGCGATGTTAGTATCCAGCTTTCTGTACCCCATCGAGATGTGAGTGTGTTCATGAATATCTGAACAATGAAGCTCAGCATGCCAACTAGAATCATAGCCAGCACCGTGATCTTGGTACTTGTCCAGAGTTCTGTTCTGGATGGCTTGGTAGCTAGCTTGAGGATGCGTCTGCTCTCCTGAATGAATTCACTGATACCCAAATGTTTCACATCCTGGTGATTCAATACCCCTGATTGTGGGATTCGGGTGCTCTCAGTCTAGGTCTTCTTTTAACCCTTCCTGCTTGTCCAAGTCGGGTTCATTCAACCTCTGTAGTCCCAGGTCTGTCTTTAGGTCATCTGCTAACGGCATAACTCTCTCCGTCTTATCGAAGACATATGGAGAGCTCACACCAGAGGCAATAATGGTCACGCGAATCCGATCTTCAAGTTCTGGAGAGATCAATGCGCCATAGATGATTTCTACTCCCGGATTCACTTGTTCAGTCACCAGTTCTACAACCCGTTTTGCCTCAGCTAACTGAAGGTCAGTGCTGCCACTAACGTTGACAAGGATGTTACGCGCATTTTCAATTGAAACCTCAATCAGTGGGTTCCTCAGAGCATTGATCACGGCTTCCTCAGCTCTATCTTCGCCCTCTCCCTCGCCAAGTGCGATGATTGACACACCACCATTCTTCATTGTAGTTCGAACATCAGCAAAGTCCAAGTTCACTAGTCCGGGCTTTGAGATTAATTCCGCTATGCCCTTTACAGCTCTCACCAAGACTTCATCAGCCACCATGAAAGCCTCAGGCATAGAAAGGTCTGGTGCAATCTCTAGGAGCTTTTCATTGGGTATAGCGATCAGTGTGTCAACATGCTCCATTATTGCATTGAGACCACGCTGAGCATTTCTTCTTCTTGTGTCCCCTTCTACCTCGAAAGGCAGACACACAATGGCAACTGTCAATGCGCCATTCTCTTTTGCAGCCTTGGCAACCAACGGTGCTGCTCCTGTTCCTGTACCGCCACCCATTCCTGCAGTTACGAACACGAGGTCTCCTCGAACTACATCCTTTATGACCTCATACGACTCCAGACCCGCTGCTTCGCCTACATCTGGATCATTTCCTGCTCCAAGTCCTCCACAGGTTTCCCTGCCGAGAAGCAGCTTATGGTTTGAACTACAGAAATAGAGGTCCTGTGCATCTGTGTTTGCGGCGAGTGTTTCTGCCCCTTCCACTCCCACTTGCATCAGACGTGTTACTGCGTTATTACCCGCGCCGCCGACTCCGACTACAAGTATTCTGGCGCTCACAGACTCTAGTATATTAGCCAGATCCTCATCAGTTGTGGCTGATTTTCCAATGGCCGTCTTGGAGGATTTACTAGGGGTATCACGCTTTCCAGTTGTTGTTGGTGTCGTACGAAGGACCTCTTCCAATAATGGATGCATTAGCTCACTCACACCTTCTGTTCAGTGTTAATATCGGTGTATTCTCCTAAGAAAAAGTGGAATACTACGTCGGTAATACCGACTATCGCCTACCCTTTCCCTTTCTGCGTTTCTTGGGCTTGAAAGTCCTCAATACTGAGTCAATAGACACACGATTCTTCTTGAGGAGTCTGGCGGTTTCATCCATTGTAGGCTGTCCGCTTTGCGCGCCTTTCTTTGTTATCGTAAGGGCAGCAACGGCATTTCCAACATGAAGGGCTTGTTCGATTCTCTCAGAGCGTGTCCAGGCTGTGATGAAACCAGCTGCAAAAGCATCTCCAGCTCCCAAGGTATCTACAGCAGGGACATCAAACACTGGAGAGGTACAGTACTCAAATCCATCCGTGGCAACAGCCCCTTTTGCCCCCTTCTTGATCACTACAATCCCTGGTATTGTCTTTGCAAAAGCCTTCAGAGCTTTTTCACTTGGATTGACATTGAAGTAATTGCGTAGCTCTCCTTGGTTTAGGAAGAGAAGATCAGTTTTGCGGAGAATTGATTTGAAGTTCAATGAACCAGCAGCCCTTCCCGGATCAAATGAGAAGATCATCCCATTTGCAGTAGAAACCTCTTGAAGCCGCGAAGCCATCATCGGAAATGCACCAGCGAGGTGCATAACTGTTGATTTTACCAAGTATTCTTCATCGATGACATGCTTCTCCAAGAATCGATTAGCACCAGGTTCTGAAACTACAACTCTGTCTCCATTTCGTTGCTCCGCTAGGAAAAAGATTCCAGTTGGCTGATTGTCTAGGACTAGTACAGAACTTGTGTCCACACCTACATTTGACAGGTCTTTCAGAGCTTGCTGCCCATAGAAGTCATCACCAACACAGCCAACAATTCCTGTGCCTACACCAAGTCTAGCAATCTGGGATGCGAAGTTCGATGCAGACCCTCCAAATGATATGAGTCCCTTCTTGCTTGTCACATGCTCATTCTTCGCTGGAATCCTGCTGACTTGCATTATGACATCGACATTGATTCTGCCGATAGCAACAACCTCTCGCACCAATTCAATTGCCTCTCACACTATAAGTGCCATAATCCCCTTCTGCGCATGTAGACGATTCTCAGCTTGATCAAAGACAACGCTATACTTAGAATCATCCATTATATCAGAGGTCAGCTCTTCATCGCGATGCGCGGGCAAGCAGTGCATCACAATCACATCTTTGTTTGCTTTGCCAACAAGAGATCTATTGACTTGAAATGGCATCAGGGCGTCTTCTTTCTCCTTGGATTTTTCCTGACCCATGCTGAAGAATGTGTCAGTGTATATCACGTCAGCTCCCTTAACCGCTTCAGTTGGATCATTCACTACTTCCACGGTTGTGTTGTGCGTCTTACTCAACACATCAGCTTTCTTGATGATATCCTCAGTGGGAGTGTAGCCTTTTGGTGAACCAATAGTGACATCCATTCTCATGATTGTGCAGCCCTGCATGATTGAATTACTCACATTGTTTGAATCACCAACGTACGCAATCTTGAACCCCTCTAGCTTTCCCTTGTGTTCCTCAATTGTCATCATGTCAGCCATGATTTGACAGGGATGATTGTAGTCAGATAGTCCATTGATCACTGGAACAGTGGCATGCTCCGCCAGTCCAGTCACTTCGTCGTGACCGAAGACTCGAGCCATAATCACATCACAATATCTGCTCAGGACCATGGCCGTATCTGCAATTGTTTCTCCTCTGCCAAGTTGGGTGCCACTTGGCTGAAGATATAATGCATGACCCCCGAGCTGAGTCATTCCCACTTCAAAAGACACCCGAGTCCTTGTGGAAGACTTCATGAAAATCATAGCAAGTGACTTGCCTTTCAGAATCTCATGGGGTTCTCCATTCTTCTGTTTGCGTTTCAGTTCATGCGCCTTATCTAGCATGGCTCTCAGTTCATCTCTACTGAAATCTGAAAGATCTACAAAACTTCTACCCTTGAAATCCAAAATGGTAACCTCTACTGTTGGATTGACACCGAGGGTTCAGATTGTGCCGCGTAATAAAACTGTCCACCTGTTTAATCCGCTACGAGTCTCTGTGCAAACCACTCCGGCTCGAACCTGCGCAGGTCATCATAACCCTGTCCGACTCCAATGTAGATCACAGGTCGACCAGTCACAAATGCCACTGAAAGCGCTGCTCCACCTGATGGGTCTGCATCCACTTTGGTTAGAATAGCTCCATCAATCTCTATGGCATCATTGAACTCCTTTGCTTGAGAGAGCGCATCATTACCGGCAAGAGCATCTCCGACAAAGATTTTCAGGTCCGGTTCAGTAACCCTCGCAATCTTCTGCATCTCGGCGATTAGGTTCTTGTTACTCTGCATTCTTCCAGCGGAGTCTATCAGAACAATGTCAATCCCTTTTGCACGTGCGTGGGAAATGGCATCATATGCCACAGCTGCTGCATCGGATCCATAATTCTGCTTGATGACTCTGATACCAAGCCTGTTTGCATGTTCCTCAAGCTGTTCTATGCTTCCAGCTCGGAATGTATCTCCAGCGGCAATAACGATGGAAAAACCGTTCTTCTTGTAGAGATTTGCCACCTTTGCCAATGTTGTCGTCTTGCCAGTCCCATTCACACCCACAAAGAGAATGACTGTTAGTTCTCCATTTACCTTCTTGTCAGAAGCATACTGAATTGGGTCAAGTGGATGTTCAGGTGTCAGGACTTCCATAATTGACTCATAGATTGCAGTTCTGAATAGCTTGCCAGTCTTTTCCAGACGGCCGGTTCGCTTCCCGATGAGCTTCTCCTTTGTCAGGTTGCATATGTGCTCAGCAACATCGACTGCAACGTCGTTTTGAATCAGAACCATCTGAAGGGCCCATACCGCATCAGCGAGATTCTTCTCGTTCAGCTCCTTGGTGGTGGCTTTGGTAACAGCAGAGTCCATCGCACCACGGAGCTTCTCGAACACGCTATTGTGCCCCCTGGGCCTGCATCTGCGTTGCTAGCTGTCTCATCTGTGCGTCAATGGCCTCTGCACGGTTGGCGAGCTTTCCAAGTTCGGAAATCAGGCTCTCATACTGCTTTCCCAGACTCTCGATGGCTTGTTCTACTCCTTCAATGGCTTGTTCTAAGCTCTGCTCGATTCTCACTCCGCTACCTAGAGCTCTCGTCACTTTCGAGGTGTCTATTAGCTTTGCCTGTACGAAGATGCCACCTCCAACATTGAACAGTGTTTCTTCGCCCTCTTTTCTGGTCTCAATCTCTTTAAGCACTGCAAATCCGTTTTGGTACTGGTTCAAAAGGACCTGTGTCAGTTCTATCTGTTGTCGAATGGTGTTCAGATTTGACTCAGCGAGTTGCTGTTCCACATAGAGTTTCTGAAGAAGATTCTGTTGCTCCTCCGTCATTACAGTTCGCTCTCCAGTCCGAGAATCCTACGGAGTTCCAGATTTGTGGCCTCTTCGGGTTTGATCTCAGCAATCTCACTGATAGTGATATCCCTTCTTTTCACTCTGTGGCGACTGCCAAGTTCAGAGTAGATCTTCTCTATAACATGCGCCTCTTTAAGCGCAATCATTTCTTTTGAGAAAGTGAACTTTCTCTTCAGCTTACGATATTCGCCTTTCGCTCTCCATACCTTAGAACTCATCTGAAGACCACCTTTTAGACAAAGCCCAGGACTTGACTGATGTGAGCCAATTCTACACCCGTTGTTTCTGACCCAACAATCAAGCTGTCCATGTTCGCCATTACACCTAAACTAGTGTAGGGGCTGCCTCGATTAACTGTGCCAACCTCGACGTGCACTTTTAACAGCTGTGATATCTTCTCAATCTCACTGGTAGTAGCCATAGGATGAACTATTGCTCCCTGATTCGTTGTTGCTGAGTTAGAGCCTACTATAGGTAGATTGGCCACAGTACTTGGGATGACCTCAACGTCAAGAGCATCAGATATCTTTGCTCTTGCATTCTTGTCAAAATCAGGATGGCAGATAGCGCCATTATCATTGGCTAAGATGATGTTGCCAAGAGCTGTCATCTTGTTATCAATCCAATCCACCCGAATGTCAGGATACTCTTTTAGTGCTGCAAGCTCGTCGTCATTTGTTGTGTAAGGAAGAAGAATTCCGTTTGAATTAGCTACACAGACAAGACCGATCACATCTAGAGTGGCAATAGTTGACTGTACCAATGGAAGATTGAAGACACGTTCCATTGTTTCTATGGACCTCTCTGACATGTTTGGAGAAACAAACACATACCTATCTGTGGCGATTCCAAAGGCTCCAACATTCGAATCGCCCTCGAAATCGTATCGGGCGATCATTTACAACTACCCCTCTGCTAGATAAACTCGGACAAGGTTATCTGAGTTCTTGGTTGCCCTAATTCGTATCCTTCTCGGAGGTTTCTGAATTCCCCTATCCCAGATCCTCTCATTCACCTCAGGTTGAATCACAACCTCCTCAGGTTTCATGTGTCGTTCCACGAATTCTCTGAGTATTCTTACAGCCCTGTTTGATCTGCGGAGTCTGCTACCTGTCCAGTATGCCTTTCTCAGGGGTACTGTGTAAATCCGTTCATCGATGATTTCTTCCTCTGGGATGACTTCGGCAGGTTCGACTTCTGTTGCATCTGGCCTATCTTCTACGGCCTCAATCTCCTCGTCCTCGCCAATCTCTTCAATATCTTCGAGTTCGGGAAGCTCCTCTTCGATCTCCTTCTCTTCAATCATCTACGTACACCTGACTACGGCTTGAGCTTGGTCTCACGCCAATTTCGCTGCTTTGGTGTTCTTCTCACTTTTCCACCAGACTTCACTACAGCCCAGGTAGGCACTGAAGAATTGCTCTTGAGTGCTCTTGCCATTCTGAGTTTCTTCGCGAGGGGTTTGTTCCTTGCCATTTTCTTCACCATTTGCAGCTATCTGAACGAGATTTTCCTCTCTCGTTCCTGTCCCGTTATTTGTTGCAGCAACGTCTTCAGTTGCTCATCAGTCACTCTTGCCTTTAGCCTTCCAGATGAGGCCAATTGTATAAGCTGCAGTTCTATCTGTTCCGCAACTTGGGGCTTGACCATTCTGATGTTTGAGAGCCTTGAACGAGCCTCGGGAGTCAAAATCTGTCTGAGAATTGCCTCCTTCTGAGCCTGTGCTTCGGCAACCTGTTGGTCCCTGACCTGGTCTTCAAGTGCCTGTTCTTTCAGAGATGCAAGTTTCCTCTGTCGAATCTCATCAAGCTCCTCGTCGCTCAGCACACTCACCTACTACGCCAAGATGGCGTCTAGTAGTTCTCCAGCTCGGGTATAGCCTTCGAGAGCTCCCTCTTCAATGTCGCAGACAGCTTATCCATGTAAGACCTACCTACGTTGGTCATCTCACGGCCTTTGTTTCCACGCTTCAGGATAAAGCCCGCCTTTTCCAGCTGCTGCAGAGCAGTTCGTACAACTGCCCCACTTCCTTTGTGGAACTTGTTGGGCTTTGTACCGCGTCGCTTCTTCCCGCCATAGTCAATACGGAGACGTTCTGTCCCAATAGGCCCCTTAAGATAGATCTTCCTGAGAATACTTGCGCATCTCATGAACCACCAGTCTGGATTGTCTGGTGCTCGCTCCTTATGTGCACCCGTCTTTACGAAGAGAGCCCATTCTGGAGGTTCGATCTCATCTCGAGACCTAAGGTCCTGTGCAAGTCGTCGTATCATGACGTTAGGTGGGATATCATAGACCGTAGGCATCTGTTTGTCACCATTTCGTTTGAGGGGGTCACCGCACATAGACTGAGCTAGTGGCCTACCTCAGAAGGCTGCCCTCGTCAAAATTAGTTGCCATAAAAGGTTGACGGCAGCTGCTACAAACCCAAACAAACCCATACATAAGTTAGAAACCCGTATTCGGTAAAGACTATACCTCTCCAGATTATGTATGAGCTTATAACATCTAATCGAAACTAAATTCTGAGCCTCATGCTGGTGACCAAGGCTTACAGGTACGAACTGGACCCGAACAACCGTCAGAGGTCGCATCTTCACCAACATGCAGGAGTCGCCCGTTTTGCCTACAACTGGGGTCTCGAACATCGCATCCAGCTCTTCAAGGACAATCATGGAACTGAGCGGTTCACCGATGCTATGAAGCAGCACAAGTTCCTGAACAGCCTTAAGGAGAGCCAGTTTCCCTGGATGTACCAGTGTTCCAAGTGCGCACCCCAAGAAGCCCTCAGAGACCTGCATAGGGCCTTCAAGAACTTCTATCGTGGACTGAAGACCGGGCAGAGAGTGGGCTTTCCGCGATTCAAGAGGAAGGGTGTCAGGGACAGTTTCAGACTCACTGGGACAATACGATTCGAGGGGAGGAAGATTCGACTTCCACGGCTTGGAGTGATTCGAATAAAAGAGAGAAAGAGGAGCTACATCAGTGGACGGTTCCTCTCAGCTACGGTGCGAAGAAGAGCAGACAGATGGTTTGTGTCGGTCACTGTGGAGGAGGAGTTTCCGGACCCAGAACCCCCTGCTGGAGGGACTGTGGGAGTGGACCTTGGAGTCAAGACTCTTGCTACTGTTTCTGATGGGAATACCTTTGCAAATCCTCGAGCCCTGCGAAGAAGACTTAGGAAGCTGAAACAACTGTCAAGAAGTCTGTCGAGAAAAAGGAAGGGGAGTACGAACCGAGAGAAGGCAAAACTCAGACTGGCCAAGATGTACCTGAAGGTCTTCAACATCCGACAGGACACTCTGCATAAGGTCACGACCTATCTTGCCAAGAGCCACAGCAGGATAGTGATCGAGGACCTGAACGTGTCTTGGATGTTGAAGAACCGAAGGCTGGCACGAGCTATTGCGGATGTGGGATTCTATGAGTTCAGAAGACAACTGGAATACAAGTGCAAGTGGTATGGGTCAGAGCTCGTTGTGACCTCAAGGACATTTCCCTCATCGAAAATGTGTTCACGCTGTGGACACAGGAAAAAGGCGCTATTACTGTCACAGAGGGAGTATCACTGTGAAGTGTGCGGTCTGAGGATCGACAGGGATCTGAATGCTGCCGTGAATCTAGTCGCCGTCAGTTTGCCGGAGACTCAAAACGCCTGTGGAGAGGACGTAAGACTCTTAACGAGTCCTTTGGGAGTCGTAGAGCAGACCTCAGCGAAGCAGGAACCGAACATCAGCCCTAGACTCAATGTCTAGGATTGTCTAGGTTTCGGGGAACGGTTGTCGCAACGTGCCAAGGAAATTCCCTATAGCTTGAACAGAACTGCAGTGTTTCCACGTATTCCGACCAAATGAGAACCAGATCTTTTTACAAGGGACTCGAAGATCTCCTTTTTGGAATTCGTTGCAGCAGCTGACCGAAGTAGACGGACCTTGATGTATTTGTGTTTCTTGAGGAGCCTCTTCGTTTCCTTGATTATACCTTCAGAGAGACCGCTCTTTCCTATCTGCATGATAGCGGGGTCTTGCCATGCGATGTTTATTCTGGTCTTGTCTGGTTCTTTTGTAGATCCCATGTCCGTTCGACCTGCTCGAGTGAGGTGTCCTCTTTAGCGTTCCTATCTGACGTAATATCTTGTGATGTTACCACAAGCAATACAAGTCACTGTGAGATGCTTCGATCGGTTGTTTCGTATCCTTACACGACAGTTCTCACCGGGGACTAGTACCATCCCACACCGGCGACAAATCTTCTTCTTGATTTCTTGCGGAACTTTGATGCGGACCTTCTGCGCGACTTTGAAAGCCACCTTCATACGCTGTCGTGCGCCTTCTGGGTCTGTCTTGGCTATTTCCGAAGCCTGTTTCCATAGGAGCTTTATCCTAGCCCTGGCTAGACGCTTGGCCTCTGACTGTCTAGGTCGTTTCTTGGGCACCGAATTTCCTCGAATCGATGAGTTATCCGATACATCTTAAATCGTTCGTGACTACCACCAAATAAGGTGGGTCTGCCATGCTCCATGTCATCCTTCTTGAGTCAGCAATCGAACTAGTTCCTAAAAATCTGACCTCCACAAAGCTTGTCCAGAAACATGCTAGTAGGAGAGGAAAGAAACCAAATCAACTCCTGCTCGATCAATCGCACCATGGACAGGTAATGACCAAGTTGGAGAATGGAGACCGCCGTGGGCGGCC
>JAEOTX010000121.1 GCA_016839605.1 Candidatus Thorarchaeota archaeon
AACAGGATTGAGCAACTTGCTTTTTTTAACTAGTTTAATGATTTCAATTCCTTCAACGTTCAATGTGAGCCCATGTGTGCTTGAGGCAGGACGCACTGCAGCATGAACCAATGCTTGATCTCCTTTTACCAATCTAGCCACCGTTTCCCTGAATTCTCCAGATGGCTCATAAACAGCACACTCGATACTTCCTGAACAATCTCCAATTCCGAAAATAACATGCCCTCCTTCTATTGCTGCAGGTTTCTTATCGATAACGCCGTGTACCACTGCAGCCATATATGGTCTCAAATCAGCCACGTACGCGACGTTCTTGAGATGCGCCCCGGTCCCTTGGTTGCTTCTGAATACCATCCACCTGTCAATGGCAGAATCGCTTTGGACATAAGAGGCCGCAGATATCACATCATTTGGCCTTTCGCCTCTTATGCCGAATAAAACTGGGTCTGGACCATGAGGGGCAATGAGTGTTCTACCTGTCTTTGGATCAATATTAGAGAACAGTCTGTTTCCCGTTACTCGATTCATTTCAGTCACTGAATCATCATGGATTCTGCGTGGTATGCCTGATGTGTCTGGGGACCGATATGCGATGAATTCGTAAGTGTGGTCCTGTACGAGTCGATTCCCAACTGCCGCCATTGCGCCGACAAGCCCTCGACCATTTCCATCGTAGACATGTTGGATTTCATATCTTTCGAGCACTCGCTTCGCAATTGTAATAGGAATATTCCGCCAGAGCGCACGCTCAGCAAATTTGTGAACCGCAGGTGGAATACTCCCTTCTACAAGCACAACTCCCGGATTAGTATTAGGATAATCTCTCTCAACATATTCCTGGAACATTTCCTCAATAGTTTGTAGAATCTCCTGGATTTTGTTAGTTTCAGCTTTGAATCTCAACGCCACTGCGCCATTTCCACGAGTCCTGAATGGAATATTTGGGTTCAGACGAATTAGATTCGGATAGTCAATCCATTCTACTCCCCAATCTGTAAGCATCTCTACAACAAGACTTGTGAAGTGAGTTGTGCAACCTCCTCTTGGACTATCAATGTCATCCATTCCGAGATGCATCTCTTTGGACATCATGATAAGTTCGCCTGACATACTTTGCAGATTGTCGCTTCATTTTCCTTGGTGCCGTGGTCTTCGCATACTAGCCTTCCACATTCATTGCAGGCACGTGATGCAAGCTGTTCCTCACAGATGAAACAACGTGCTTCCTTGCATGTGAAGCAGACACCTTCTGATATGCACTCCTCGCAGCTAAATGCCCCGCACATATCACATCGCTTGAGATCTACAGTATCTGTTCCACAAATCTCGCATGAATCGCCGGGAGTAAAGCGCATCAACTCGTTCATCCAGTCAGGGATTCAAGGGGAAGCCTGAAATCTGTTGTGCCACTACCCTAGATTGCTATGGAGCGCAAATCTGACTCTCCAAGGGTCATCATCTATCATGCTGCCCAGTGTGACCCAAAGAAATGCACAGGTCTACGTCTAGGAAGACAAAAGAGAGCTTCTATCGTAAAAGACATGCGACGTGTTCCTAGAGGAGCGATAGTCCTCAACCCGGTGTCTAGGACCGCATTCTCTCCCGCTGACCGTGAATATGTTCTTAGGTCTGGTCTTGTCGCGCTAGACTGCTCTTGGAATCAAGCTGAGGAGGTCTTTAGCAGGTCTAGAGGAACTAACCAAAGGTCTCTTCCCTACCTACTCGCCGCCAATCCCATTAATACATACAAGCCAATCAAGCTTTCAACTGCAGAGGCTATTGCTGCAGCTCTTTACATACTCGGAGATATCGATGCTGCTAAGGACACACTGTCGGTCTTCAAGTGGGGGCATTCTTTCATCACACTAAATAGAGAATGGCTAGATTCCTATGCAGCATGTACTAATAGTTCTGAGGTTGTAAAGGTTCAAACTGAGATAATGAGAGAGCATCAAAAGCTGGATAGAAATGACTGAGAGGTGGCTCTGGTCCGAAGAATAGCCCCGATTCTGTTCCACCCCATCTCGTCACCGAGTTGGAGTCTCGCGACATCAGACTAAGCTCTCTACCCTTTGCCTCCAGTCGACAATCAACGGCAAAATCTTGAGATTGCTGCCCGGTGATGGACCGTTTCAACCATTCCAGACCAGTCCTCAACAGCTTGAAGTGCTGCATCATAGTCAAATCTGAGCTGGGGGTATCGTTTCTGTTTCCAGAGCGAGGTTCTCACCTCCCCGCGTAAACGGGACCGGCGTCGACTTGCAGTCGGGAACTTCCTCAGCTCTTGTCCAAGGACAAGTACCGTCAGTCGCTCTTTCGCTCCAGAGCCACTCATTTCTCTATATCTATGGATAAAAAGGTGGTTAATGATGAAGTAGCAGTATTCTCCAGCTAAAGTTCATTGAAAAAGGAATGATGGAGGTAGTTCTTCTTCAATTTTCAATCCTAGTAGATGCATTGATTCAACATCGATGAAACCGTACTTCCTGGTTGTTTCTAGCTGATCTGTTTCAGACGTTCTGAACTCTACAAGTGTGTTTCCTGCAACTGTTGTGTTCTTCTTGAGAGTCACTAAACTATGAGATATCATTGGTTCTGAAAGTATTTGGGCATGAGCTGGATCAAGCATCAACGCTATTCCGTGAGGAGCCCCTTCTCTTCGACTGGGAGATGCTGAAACATGACCCACGAGGTTCTCTCCACTGTATACAAACCAATCATAATTCTTGATTTTGAGTAGAGGTCTAATAATCGGTCGTAGAATTCGAATCAATAGAGGTTTGAAATACTTCCTTTTATCTACAGGATTGAAAACTTGAACATCCTCAGGAGTCACTTTTAGGTCCAAATCATATCTTGCTTGATTAGATTTCTTGCTCCTGTCAAATTCTCGAAGTTCATACCCTTCAGGGAGATCTATCATAGGAATTTCAGAAAGGCCACTATAGGCTAAGCTTTGCCTTGTTATACTGTCATAATGCACAAAACCTAGATTACGGTATAATTTGTAGGCTGGTTCATTCTCTTTCGAAACTTCTAACACGCAGAGCTGAGCTCCATATTCTTTCGCATGTTTAATTGCAGCAATTACAAGTTGTTTCGCCAATCCTTGTCTTCTATAGTCTGGATGAGTTGCAACCATTGATAATTCCCAGTAATAGAGACTATATCCTATATTGACTGAAGCAACTATTTCACCATCCTCGTTTTCAAAAACAAATCCATCAAACCCGTGTCTATAGTTCTTAGAAAACAATCCAAGGAAATTCATGATTGGCCGTATAGATTTGTACTCGTCAAATATCGCTTTGACCATCAATCCCTTTGATTCTAATTCCTTTTCAAAGACAATATCTAAGAGTTTGATGACATTCTCATGATCTTTTTCAAAGTTCCATTCACGCATTTTCAATTCTCTGTTTTCATCTGCACTCACAGTTACACACTCTTGAAAGATCATTGACTCATTTCTACTGTTTCTTCTTCCACATAGATGGATATCGACCCCTCTCCATAAAGACACGATCAACGAGTACCGTCAGTTGCGTTTTCGCTCCAGAGCCACCTGACAATTATACATGAGTTATCATAAAAGGATGGTCCAAGGCCTGCTTGAACCTAATCTTCAGTTGACCTTTTCTTCCACATGGAAGGATATCGGCCCCTCTCCATGAATACCCGCTCAGTTTTGGCTACGATTCCACTCTTTGCCTTGAAAATAGCATCAGAAGTCCTATTACTGGTACCTATTCCTATAGCCTCTCCTTTCAGAGACTTTAGTAGAACTATGTCATCCTTTTTCATTCCTGAGCTTAAACTGACAATGCCACTGGCCGCCAGGTTTGCACCGTGGCATATTGCGTCTACAGCACTGTCCCGTACTGCGATGTACGGGAGATGGCTCAAAGCAAACTCAATTGGCAATAGATACTTACGAATATCAGCTTCATCGCCGTCATCTTTCCAGAACTCGTATGCATCCTTGAGGTCGTAGAGGGAACAGAGATGCACATCCTCTCGAAACGGGCCCACACGGGTCCGTCTGAGCTCTCTCATATGCCCTCCAACACCTAATGCTTCTCCGATGTCAGAGCAAAGCTTGCGAATATATGTCCCCGCCTCACAACCCACTCTGAATAGGACCAGTCTTCCTTTGATCTCCATGATGTCACTATAGTAAATCTCTCTTACTCGGAGAACTCTCTTAACAGCAGATCGCAGTGGAGGTTTCTGGTAAATTTTGCCTGTAAATTCCTCAACAATTTGTCTGATTTCAATCTCATCGACTAAGTGGTGGAGTTCCATCACACACACATACTCCTTTCCTGCTGGGAGGAGCGCCTGCATCACCTTCGTAGCATTTCCAACACCAGTGGGGAGAATCCCTGTGACTCCTGGGTCAAGAGTGCCTCCATGACCTACACGTTCCGAACCCAAGATTTTCCGTACCCACGTCGCAACTTCGTGACTTGTTGGTCCGGCGGGTTTGTCGAGTGAAATAACACCGTTTTCCAACAAGTGTTCTATGGGGAGATTCTCAATATCTGAGAAGCCATAATCCGGATTTGTTGAGTCATCTGACTTCAAAAGGACCTCACGGGGCTGGTCCGCTGGCAGAAGGCCTTTCATTGCCTCTCCTCCATTGAGCCGCCCCAAAATGTCGTCTAATCAGAGAGCCGTATTTTCTCTCTGAACTTATCCGTCAGTCCAGCCTCTCCGAGCGCCTTCTCTACGGCCTCGTCATCTGCGCCCTTCTCTATTGGAATTGCAGTTTCCAGAGGTTCTAAGTGACGAATGTTACACTTGCGTCTTCGCACACTACTAAGATGCTTAGGTCCTGTCACCACGACAAAGCGGCCCTCCATCTCATCCACTATTACACAGTAGCTACCCGTTTCTCGTCCTACTGTCTTAATGCAAACTCGTCCAACATTGTACAGAGTCATGTTAATACACCTCGCCGGTCCTTGGTCCAGCTGGGGCCGCAAGTCGCCTCGCGATCTCATTCCTTCGGACTGGGAGAACAGGCTTTCGACTGATGATTTCCATATCAGCCTTGCGTTTCTGCCATCTATTTGTTCTGGTCGAAGAATGTCTGAATTGCTGCTGAGAGAATCTTGACGACTCCATCAAGATCGTATCTATCTGTTCTCAAAATAAGATCATAGATTGATTGGTCGGAGATGTCGACTCCATAGAACTCCTTATACCTCGCACTCTCACTGCCTTCTCGAGCAATAGTTTCACGCTTCGCATACTCATATTCGGTACCATCGCGCTGAGAGATTCTCTCTATTCGAACGTCGAGTGGAGCGGTGAGCTGAATCTTGAAATCTGCATGTTCTCCAGCCATCCATGCAGCTAGTTGGCCATCAATTACAGCATTGCCCTTTTCTGCCTCTTCCCTAAGTGTATCGTCGAGAAGTCGGTCAATCTCTTCATCTTGCTCGGCTACTCTACTGAATTCTTCAAGAGTTAGCCCTCTCTCCTCAGCTAGTCTACGGAAAATGATACCTGCTGAAATCCTTCTCAGGTTGAATTCTTTCGAGATTCTATCAGCAACAGAGCTCTTTCCAGTTCCGTGAAGCCCACCGATTGTGATGACGCGTTTCATCTTACTGTTCTCGCGCCTTTCGTATTATTCTTCGCCTTACTGCGCTCGGAGTTGCATAGCCACCATAGGGGCGATTAGGTCTCTTAGAGGAGTGACTCGATCTACCAGTCTTCCTCTGCTTTGCCTCTCTGGGGAGCTGCATCTTCTTACCGGTCAATGAACATGTTCCTCTGGCACTGTAGATTTTCCGTCTATGGACTACTCGACGGCCGCCAGGCGTCCTAATTGTACGATTTGCTCGTCCTCTCGTTAGCTCACCAGGTCGTGGCATAATATTTCACCCACTAGCATTCAGTGGCTTTTCATAGGAGCCCTAGATTTTTCCTTTTAAGGAAAGCGGTGTGTCAGGTCTGTAGTATTTGAGTTGATTTTCAGCCGATAGTGAATTCCGGAGGGAAAATGACATAATACTCGATTATTATCGCCAAGATGATGCCGCCTAGAATCAATTGCTTCCCTGTGATTTTATTCACTTTGACTCCGACGCCGACCATGATTGCTCCAGTTAGAATACAGAGTACTGCAGAGGTTCCTCCCAGGAATATGAGGAAGTCCCAGATCTCTCGAAAGTACATGGCAATAAGGTTCGCAAAGTCGGAAAGTGGACTTAGTAGTTCATGCAGATTCATTGGCTTCGAAAATAGGTCCTTCCTCCAGAATTTAAGCTGGAAGTGCTAGGGCTGTACACCACGATGTGTCTGTTTTGCTCTTGGTTTTTCAATATCCAGTATGCAGGCAAGCCAAGCAGTTCGGTTGAAGTGGTGCTTTTACTATGTGAGTGACACACCCATAAGACGCTGGAGTATCTGCCCCAGTCCGAGTCCGACCATCATGTAAAAGCCGAAATATGTCATCCCAAATCCAAATGGATGGGGAACCCCAAGCCAGCCTGTCAAGAAGGGGAGGAGTTTGTGGATGCTGAATGGTATGATTGCCACAACTCTATCTACACCTGCAACCGAGTCAAAGTAGAATCCACGAAGCACTGAAAATACAATGATAAAGGGGATGAAGAACAGTAGTGAGGGTTTGCATCTCGCAGTCATACTTTCCCGCTGAATTCTCTCAATGTACGCCTTTCTTCGTCGCACTTTCCTCAACATCTTCTCATTCTGGGTCTTTTCAGCTTCCTTTTGCATCTCCTGATGTTGCTTGATTTCGGCCTGATACCTCTTGAGCCGCCGGGTGTCAGTGAATCGCCTTTGAGCGAGGTTACTGATTGTTGTTATCATCAGTGAGAACATCATTATGAACAGTGCAGCTAGAGGCAGCTCTTGGAAGATCGCAAAGGTGGTGTTGAACCACAGCTGGAAATCTGCGAAAATATCTTGCATCCATCTCACTCCATCAATGTACTTGCTAATTCGGAAGCGGCCTCTTCTACCTTTCCCTCTCGATTCTTGATTATTCTAACGGTTGCTCCGGTTATCGTGCCGACGGAAACCGCTGCAGCTCTGCACATCCTCTGATGTGTATCAATCTCATCAGTCAACTGAGCATCACGTGTTCTGGTCTCATCTGTAGTCCTTCGACCAGCAATCTTCTCGGGATCCGCTTCTACCAACACCACTGTCTTGGGCTGAATGGCATTTGATACCCATTCGGGAAGCCCGATCAGGAAGCCGTTCTTCGTCTGGATGAGAGTATGGGTGTCGACGATGACTCTGGCAGTTTTCGCCTTCTGTGCAATTGCCTCTCCAGCAAGCCTCTGTACCTCTCTTTGCTTTGCTGTGGTCATCTTTCTCAGCTCGTCTCTATCCTTGATGAGGCCACGTTCAGAAGCTATCTCAAACATCTCAGTTCCAATATTGAGAATAAGTATCTCTTCGTTGTGTTCGTCCCTTACCATCTGCACAGCAGTGTTGATAACAGTCGTCTTTCCGACACCTGGAATTCCTGTAACAATGACGACCTTTCTGTCCTCGGCCATTGGATCCAACCATCCGAACTTGCACTAAGTTTGCTGGTGGTCCTGCTATGCGCGTTATATAGATTCTGTACGAGCGTTATTTCTTTTTGGCAAGCTTCTTGGCTTGTTTCTTCTCCTTATCGTCGGGCTTTTTCATTCCTTTAGCGGAGGTTATGATCTCAGCCACTTCCTCTGTCTGCAGGATACCCTCCTTCTTTATCACACGCTTCTTGGCCGCTAGAGCCTGCTCACTATCGATTTTCTCAATCTGTGGCTTTAGGACCACAGTTGCGCCCATACGAGTCGCGATGCCTGATAGCTGCTTTCTGATTCTCTTTTGATTAAGCTCGTTGGCTGCAATTACTGGAAGGATGAAGGCGATGACGAGAAATGGCAGTCCAACAGTCCAAAAGAAGCTGGTAAGCAAATTATTGGTGTCAAACGGGTCTAAACCAGCTACTATGTAGGGCTCATAGAAATAAGCCATGAACGCAGAGATTGGATATGCAATTAGAGCATATCCTCCTAGGATGTTACCGACCCATCGACCAACTCCCTGAATGTCTGGACACTGACGGATATTCATTTTGTCATCCCTGAGATGGGTGACAATCCCTGCATCATTCAGAACCCATGTTGGCATGAAGAACGCAAGTGAAACAAGTAGAAACAGCAGGGCTGCCATAAGGGAAAGCGCAATCTCAAATTGGAGTTCCATTCCCGCAGGAATGATTGGATCTACGCCAAACAGAAAGGTCTCAATTGGTCCTCTCAGCATCGCAGATGAACTAAGACTAAATAGTGCTGGTGCCACGGCTCTCCTGACCATGCGTATGCCGCCAAATTGAGTGCCAATATTCATGATGTTGATTTCATAGGAGGCCGATCGTATAACGCTAGCATAAATCAACAGCACAGCTGCGCCTGGTACGGCGATAAGCGCGTACTCGATAAGAAGTGCCGGAACTGCGATCATCATTATGAATGTGATATCGAACCGTATTGGGAATTGCATGATTTGAAATGCCGTCCTAGGCGTGACCGCACCTGTGAGGTCAATTATCATATCAATTGTAAACCATGCGCCAAGAATGAAGAGGAATATAGGTAACAAGTAGCGTATTCTACGATTTGTTTTACTCGTGCTCTTTGTCAATGATGCAACCCCTAAACCCGGCTATTTAGTCGCTCCTCGGAACACATTAACCCATTTTAGGTTTGTCAGAAGTCAAACAGCGTTTTAAAATAAAGTAAAAGAGGCGAGGATTGACCTCGCCGGTGCAATTTAGATAATCCCAAGCAGGCCTTGGACACCCTCGCCGCCCATCGCCGAGAGTTGTTCCTTTGCGATCTGCTCATAGTACTGCTTGATGATAGACACCAT
>JAEOTX010000122.1 GCA_016839605.1 Candidatus Thorarchaeota archaeon
AGAGAGAATTGGGAGGGAAAAGGGCTATCCTGCATCATCTACATGGACCTTTTCATTTCAAGCACCCGAGTTCTACCAAGGTATTGGATACAAAATCGTAGGGGTCTTCGAGGGATACGTAGACGGCATCACTGAATATGTTCTCCAAAAGAAACTGGATGCTATTCATCAGATGCCTCCTGAAGATACTGAACCGGAGAAGGGCGGATTTGTCATTTCTGAAGATGCATCTGAGGACTCGATGAAGATTGTTCGTGAAGGGTTAGGTAGGAACTTCAAAGAGAATGTTGGCGAACTGCAAGAAACGCATCCTGACACTAAGATTAAACTAATCATCAAACATACTGACGGTCGGGTCATTGGAGGAATACATGCTGGAACTGTCCTTGGTACAATGTACATCGATTATTTTTGGATAGATAACAAATATCGCAGGCAGGGCTATGGCAGAGATCTCTTGATGGAAGCAGAGAGAATCGCCAAGGAGCGTCGCTGTATCTCAGGACAGGCATGGGTTCTATCATTCCAAAACCTGACATTCTTTCAAGAACTTGGGTATGAGATCTTTGGCGTTTCTGAAAACTATCCTGAACCCACAAAGGAGTACTATCTCATAAAGAGATACTAGAAACATCATTGTTGCGTTGGAAAGTGGTCATGCATTCAGTTTCGCACAAGGACATTCAGAATATGCTTATTTTCTGGCCCTATTTAGGCTTGAGAGGTACAGGACAATGACGAATAGAGTCAGACTACGCGTAGCTGCCATTTTGCTGCTCGCTGTATTAACAGCTACATTTGCAGGCCTTCCTTTTATGGAGGCAACACCTCCGACCCAAATTGTCCTGAAATACAATGAAGACACACAGACTCTTTTCGTCAATGTGACTCATCAGGTCCCCAATCCTGGGAATCACTATGTTGAGCTTATTGAGGTCTTCAAAAACACTGCATTTCAGTTCAACAGAACATATTCTGAGCAAGTGTTCAATTTTGGGCGTAATGACACGTTCGCCATAAGTGCTGTAAGCGGCGATAATCTCACCGTCACTGCAACCTGTTCCAGAGGCGACTTCCTTTCAAAGTCGATTATTGTTTCAGCATCCACTACCACAACTGAAAGTACCACTACGACACAGACTACAACAGAACCTACAGCCCCTCCTGAACCACCTGAGCCGTTGGATCCATCTGTTGTTGTTGGTGTCGGATTGGTGGGTGTAGTTATTTTCATCATTGCGTTTGTATTGTATAAAGAAGGCTTTGGCACACAGTTAATGCAGAAAGTACGTCCATAGCAATAGACTGCAAAGGACTTGGCTCGAGAACATTCCATTTGATGATGAAACTTATCTATGGGAATCTTGTCAATGGTCAAGAGATGTGTGAGTGAGTTGAATGATAAAGACGAAAGTAACTGAGACGTTGGGATGTAAGTATCCGATTATAGCAGGGACCATGGCAAGGATTTCTAGTCCCGAATTTACTGCTGCAGCAAGTAATGCTGGTGCCTGTGCCGTATTGGCCAGTGCGAACTTCAAGACACCTGATGCCCTGCGTGATGCTATCAAAAAGACCCAATCGCTTACAGATCGACCATTTGCGGTGAACATCAATCTGTTCCCTGCGTTGATGCCTCAGGACAAACTGGAAGACTACGTGGATGCCACACTGGATGAGGGTGTGAAGATCATTGAAACGAGTGGCCATAAAGCTCCAGAGGACTTGATCCCAAAATTCAGGGATGGAGGTGCCATCTGGATTCACAAGTGCGCCGGAGTGAGATATGCGAAAAAGGGAGCATCCTTAGGTGCTGACATAGTGACAGTTGTTGGATATGAGAATGGTGGAGCTACTGGGGTTCTAGACATTGGAACGATGGTGATGACCCCATCCGTTGTTGATGCGCTGGATGTCCCTGTAATTGCTGGGGGTGGAATAACAGATGGTAGAGGTATTGCCGCAGCCCTGGCGCTTGGTGCCGAAGGAGTGATTATGGGCACAAGACTGATGGCCACAAAAGAGTGTCCCATCCATGACAATCTCAAAAAGGCCTTCGTTGAAGCAGCGGAAACTGATACTACTCTGGCCTTGCGTTCTGTTGGAAATACACACCGATTTTGGAACAACAAGGCAATACAGAAAGTGCTTGAACTAGAGGCTCAGGGAGCGCCCTTGTTCCAACTTATTCAGGCTGCATCTGGAGATAAATCAGAGAAGATGTACAGGGAAGGGGATATTGACCATGGGGTTGTCGCCTGTGGTCAAGGTGTAGGTTTGGTCAAGGACATCCCCACAGTTCAGGAATTGCTGGATAGAGTAATGGGTGAGGCTGAAGAAGTAATCTCAAGACTGGGCAAGATTTCAAAATAGGATGTCGGGCCAGGTGGGATTCGGACACCTAGCCGGAATAAATTAGGAATCATGATTCACAATCGTTAAATACGTTCACTAGGAAGTATATGTGACAGAACATGTATCAAGGAAAGGTGGTGCGTCTACGGAGGTTAAATCCAGATGATGCACCAATAATCCTACCTCACTGGAATGTCTACGATCTGGACAGGTATCTTCCTGTTTCCCTTCCTATGACCAACGAAGACATGGTCAGATATATTGAGAGTGTAAATGAAGCATTTGAAAATAACAGCATGCTCACATTTGCGATTGAAACCTTAGAGGAAAGGCAGCTTATAGGAATCATCAGCCTTTCAGGCATAAGTTGGATTAGCCGATTTGGTGAGGTTGGTCATTTTGCAATCTTTGACTTAGAGCATAGAGGCAAGGGATATGGAGCAGATGCATTGAGGGTCCTGCTTAACATGGCCTTCTCAGTCTTAGAACTCCATAGTGTCTACTTGTGGGTTGAAGCATTCAATAATGGGGCAATCAGCTTCTATGAGAGAATTGGGTTCAAGTCACAGGGCAAACTGCGTGAGCTAGGATGTTGCGATGGGGAACGACATGACGTCATCATCATGGATATTCTAAGGACAGAGTTCTTGGGGAAATATAACCTTCTCATGAAAGAGAACCTTTGAGCCCCGTATAGGACTGATATGAAATGGCGGGCCAGGTGGGATTCGAACTCGTCGCATTATCAAGATGAATAAGGCCTGTCAGAGTCATCGCAGGCATGGCGATAGAGTGCAATTACCTCATCTTTTGTGGGGGATCCAGTGATGAATTTCTCTCCTATACTTATTCGGGGAACTGGTTTTCCATTCAATCTTTCATTCATTCTTTGAACTAATGTAAACCGAGTGATATCAACCAGTTCGATGTTGGTTCCAAGTTCTCTTGCAGCAAGCTCAGCTGAGAATACTAGAGCCATTGTTTCTGGTGGAACAACTTCTCTTAGTTCACTAGTCTTTCCAAGTTTCTTGTCGCACGAATGACAGACAGGCTCCATACCTTTCCGTCCCTTGAAACCGCCTACTGTTTTGGATGAGAAGATGACATGAATACTATGCCCATCAGACATGAAGCGAACCTCAATTGTTTATTCTATGGAATTTTGAAAATAAGGTCTGATTTCGCAGCAAGATGAAGGAATAGAATATACAATGGCGGGCCAGGTGGGATTTGAATCGAAACATCCAAGTCTATGGCTAGAGGAATAATAGCCCTATGGGGAAGTGGAAAGTTCGATTAAGGGATGGGAGAGAAGTCACCCTTCGATTACTCAAGCATGATGATAAAGACCAATTACTCGGCATGTTCACTAGGTTGTCTGAAGACGCACTCTTGTGGAGTAATCCTCCTTATGATGAGGAGAAAATTAGTCGTTGGATAGGCGGTGCCGAAACTGGGCTCTCAATTGTTGCAGTCTTTGATAACAATTTAGTGGGAATTGCAGCAGTACACGAGTATACTCGTCCCAGGGAGAGAGGGACAGGTGGTATGGTGATCTACATCCACCAGGACTTCCATGGAGTCGGGCTAGGGACAACAATGACAAAAGATCTTCTTTCTATGGCTGAGAAAAAGGGACTCCATCGAATTGGTCTTTGGGTAATAGAGGACAATAAAGCGGCTGTAGGGATGTATAAGAAGCTAGGCTTCAAAATTGAGGGAGTATTGCAAGATGCATATTTTGGTGCAGATGATGAGTACCATAATATGCTTGTAATGGGAATCGTATTTCCAGAGAACTAGAATGAGAATAAATGATGGCGGGCCAGGTGGGATTCGAACCATCTGCATTGATAGGACCTCGCGTCCATTATTTCAGCTGATGTTCTGGAAGCAGTGTGTGATTTTCGATTGCTATTTCTTCATCTCGTACAGACCCTTCAGTGAGAGAACTTCTTCCCAAACTTCCCCAAAGCGACCTTCGTCAACAATTGGTTTCCTAATACATCTCAGAAGTATTTCCTGTTGCTTTTCTGTGCTGCTCGGCTTGGAATGAAGTTTTAGAGCGTACGATGAGAAATCACGCACCATATAGTCGAATATCTGGTCAAGCAGTGCATCACCAATGTCGAATTTTTTGGCGTTTTCAATTATGAGCTGCCCATACACCACCAAGGTGAATAGTTCTCCAGCATTTAGAATGAAGTCGAGATCCTCTCCTTGTTTTTCATCAGGGGTTGCTTCGGTCATGAACTCGTTGAAGACCTGAATCTGTTCCTTGAAGATGTCCAAATTTGGTAAACTGATAGTATCATACGTCTTGCGGTAGTCATGAAAACGTATCAGACTCATCCCCTTTGTAGGACCTTGCTTGAACATGAATTCATCATGTTTGGGTGCGTCCATAGTTAAAATCTCAGGGCACTCATCACTCATGAAGAAATAGGCGGGCATGAACTTGATTATCTGAGCCATATTGACATGGACGGTTCCCTCTAATTTTGGCAATGCCCGAATATCCCTTGTGGCTGCGGAAAAATACGTTTCCGCCTCAAACCCTCTCGCGGCAATTACATCCCACAGCAAGTCAATGACTTTCTCTCCTTCACTAGTGACTTTCATCTTTACCATGCTATTATAGAGAATGTAGCGACGGTCTTCAAGGGATGCTGTTCGCATGTAGTCACCGGCTCGTGTGGCAAACAGCTTCATCGCGACTAGGCGCACGTAAGCATCTACCAACAGGTGACGAATGTGTGAGAAGTCAGTGACCCACATACCATACAGATTCCGATTGGCAGCGTGATTAATGGCCTCATAGAGTGCATGAGTACAGATTCCGATTGATGCCCAGCCCAAGTTATACTTGCACAGATTGACTGTATTCAATGTGCAGTCCCATGCATCACGTGCTGTGGAAAGAATATCTGCATCAGTGATTGGGTAGTCGTTGAGTTTGTATTCAGCCACATATGATTGGACTGCGACAAGATTTCTAACACATTCATATTTCTCATGTTGTGAATCAGCAACAAAGAACACATAACTGCCGTACTTTTCATCATCTGGATTGGTGGGTTTGTCGGTCTTTGCAAAGATGGAGACCAGGCTAGCTATATTGCCATTCCCTATGTAGTATTTACTACCCCTTGCCTCGTACTTGTTATCACCCAACACTTTGAGAAGCATTTCAGTCGAGTAGATGTCCGCCCCATGATTCTTCTCACTTAATCCAAATGCGAAGACTCCACCATCTTTCAACAATTGAGCTGTCCTTTTCTTCACACCCTCATTCTTGCTCATCCATATTGGTCCTAATCCAAGGGCTGTCACCTGCCAAGTGTACCAGTAGTGAAGTCCATAGAAAGCCAGAATCTCATTGAACTCCATGTTCCGCCATGTATCCCAACGACAATCCTTCGCTCCGTATTCTGGCGGTGTCAATAACTTGTAGAAAATCTCCTCTTTCTTGATGAAATCAAGGAAATCTTCATACCAAACTAGCGCATGATCGTCATTCTTGAGTTTGACCTTTCCTTTATTCTCGAAGAACTGAATTGTCCTATCCATAATCTGTTTTGATTCCTTGTCAGGATA
>JAEOTX010000123.1 GCA_016839605.1 Candidatus Thorarchaeota archaeon
AAAGCAGCAATCGCCTTCTGTTCTACGTATGGAATACATGTCACTGCACTCAGATACTTCAATGTTTACGGCCCAAGACAGAGGGGCGGTGCTTATGCTGGAGTGATATCGATTTTCATATCACAGGCAATCAAGGGAAATGATTTGCCAATTTATGATGATGGTCAACAGACTAGAGATTTCACATACATAGATGATGTGGTTGAATGTAACTTGCTTGCCTGCACTAGCATGATGTCAAAGGGGAATGTTTACAATGTCGGAGGCGGGTCTCAAATCACTATTGAGAATCTAGCTGATGAAATCATAGATCTTACAGAATCTAGTTCTAAGAAGAAATTCTTGCCAGCACGCTCTGGGGATGTACGTGACAGTCTTGCAGGACTAGAAAAAGTTGAATCTGACTTAGGATATGCACCAAAAATAGACATTCGAGAGGGCCTCAGAAAAACCATTGCTTGGGTTGTGAATGACTGATTTTTGTGTATAGCTAAATCTCCACCCAAAAAAAAAGTTAGGAATACTCTATGACTGAAAGGCATGTGTTGTTGTCCTTCCTAATTAATCAATTCGTCCAAGTAAGAGCACTCGACCATGTACTGAATTCTTGGCGCTCCTCATAAACATATATCAAATTCATCGCTTCTTGCACTCTGAAAAACGAGATACTTATGCACTTGAAAAGAAAAAACATCTAAAAAGGCACCTTGATACATGAATGAATCACGATTTCTTGCAGAAACGTTCTCTATTTGAAAAATAATCTCTATTTATCGCGCGGATGAGTTTCCTAGAAAGCTTTATTGAAGGATTCCACTGTATTGATGACGCACGACCACATCGTGGACAGGGAGAGAGTGCTTCCACCTACATACTGTCTACGCCGGATAAGGGATGCGCGTCAGGAGGAGAGGTTCAATCGGCAATTCCTGATCCAAACGCCATAGCTTGGATTGCTGATTGCATACCTCAAAGGGACGCTGTATCTCTAGAGGTCCCTTGAGGTAATCCCAAAGATGTATGGTACATTGAAGATAGCGGTGGTGGTCCCGGCTAAAAACGAAGAGCGTCTCATTGGCCGGACTATCTGGCCAGTCCCGGAAGCTGTGGATACCATATATGTTATTGATGATGGAAGCCAAGATCGAACTGCGGAAGTAGTGTTGCATTATGCAGAAGAAGACCCAAGAATTCGTCTGATACATCATCGTACAAACAAGGGGGTCGGTGCAGCAATCATAACTGGGTACCGTCAAGCGTACAAGGACGGACACGATGTGTTTGTGGTAGTGGGGGGAGACGCCCAAATGGATTGGGGCGATCTTAACAATTTGCTGAAACCTATTACTGATAACACAGCGGATTATACAAAGGGAAATCGTTTCATCTATGGACGCTCCAAGGACTCCCCGGGAAATGCATGGCGTGAGATGCCAACACGCCGGATTCTGGGGAATGTGACACTCTCCATCCTCACAAAGTTGGCATCCGGATACTATCACATCAATGACTCACAGATGGGCTACACTGCCCTCCATAAGAGAGCCTTTCAACGCATAGAGTGGAATAAGGCTCGAAAGGGATATGGATATCCCGCAGAATGGCTGATGCGATTCCACTCCAAGGGGATTCGCGTGGTTGATGTGCCTGTTCGTGCGATATATCTCGAGAATGAAAGACAGACTCAGATTCGCGTCAGGAAATTCGTGTTCTATATGACTGGAACACTATTCAAAGGCGGGATGGCACGCATATATCGCGAATATGTGGCTGGAAAGGTGGGATTTCCTCGGATTTCCGTTCCCACAATCCGTGGTGCTTTGGATGGTCTGTCCTATCGATTAGGTTCTTTAGTAACTGGGCTTTCACAAATCTTTCGGAAAATCACCCAAGTAGGGGCCCGAGTTCGACGTGCTGACCTTACAGGAGTATCACCGCGTGGGCTCAAACTCAACTCTGTGCATACTGCTAATATAGTGGACAAAGTTACAAAGCTGTTCTTTAACACGCCCATTTCTCTCGATCTTATCAATTACCCTCGATCCCTTCAGGATGATGTGTTGAGAATTATCTTCGAGGAAGCTTCCGCCAAACTGGATGTGAGAAGGCGAACGAGTGTAGTGATGAGTAATGCAAAACGATTGCTATACGGCGAGGAGCAAACAGGAGAACCAAAGGCAGAACTTCCAAGCGAGATTCTGTCGTTCCGACAGCGAATGCATGATAGACAGGAATCTGAATCGTCTGATTAATCCTCAAACATCAAACCAATAGATTCCACCCTATCCAATCCCAGAAATCAATGAGAGTAAATGAAAGAACGATGTGGTCAAGTCAATTGCATCAGTAGTGAAGACTACGAACTCTTTAATCCGAATCATTCCATCTTTGCTATAGTCTACCACTTACATAAGACGGGTTGATCGAATATGGCAAAAATAAGTCCCTTTGTGAAGCTGCTGAGAGGTGAGTATGAGCTCACTGTTATTCTTCTTCTTACAAGACTCAAAGGCAAGTCTAGAGCTGACGAAATCATCAAGGCAGGATTGAAGACCAAGACGCTTCCAGCCCTCAATGGAGCAAGAGTTGCCTCGGCGAGAAAGTTCCTGCTGAAGAATGAACTCATTACAATAGAGAAAGAAGGTAAAGAGATCATTCACATTCTCACCAAGAAAGGA
>JAEOTX010000124.1 GCA_016839605.1 Candidatus Thorarchaeota archaeon
ATGTAGCCAGAGTTTAAGAGCTGGCGTGAAACATCACGTGGTGCGATACCACTGATATCCACCCATATCTTTGAGAAGCCCCAACATAGCAGGATCATCAAAAACGCGTATACTGCCACGTGTAGTAATCCATCAGGCGGCGCATCTGGGCCAAAGAGAGCAAACAACCCCTGAGGCGGCGTCACATATCGACTCAGCCCGTATGTTGCTATCATTCTGGCACTCTCTGGATCTTGTTCAAAGACACCGATGAGATTTAGGAATGGGTTGTTTCCCAGCGAATTGAAATTCGTGTAGATTATCTGTCCAAAGAACAGGATGTTCGCAAATAGCGCCTGAGCCAGAATGACCGGGATGTTCGATGTGTAGAGCAGCTTGATTGGATATCTTGCCTTCATACCTCTGTATTTGGCATATTGGAGAGGTATCTCCACTCGGACTGTTTCCATCCAAATGACCCCCAATACAATGCCCATCGTGATTATCAGGGTAAATACGCTAGGCGTAAATCCATCTCTGAATAGAAGCCAACCCCATCCAACTGGGTCGCCAGCATCGGTGCCAATATTCATCCAACGCAGCAGATTTCCGATGAGTGCTGCGAAGATGCCCTTTGGCAGGTTTGTACCAATGTTCTCGTCGGGATTGTAGCCGGCTGGTGCGGCAGCCTCTAGGTCGATGAAGTTCAGTGCGTTGAACATCACTTGGCCTGCAACGTTGGTCATAATGAACAACGATACTCCTGAGCCAAGACCCCATCCCTTCTGAATGAGCTCGTCCATGAGGATCACAACGATACCCGAAATGAACAGCTGCATGAATACAATCACAGCAGCCTCAGGTGTCAACTCACCGTATGCATTGCCCATAATGTAGGCGATTGCTTGGAACGCAGTCATGAACATCGCTAGTACTTTCTGACCACCAGTGAATAGGGCTCTGTCTTCCGGATCACCAAAGTCCACATCAATGATCTTCGACCCTGAGAGCAGCTGCATCACTAGTCCTGCAGTGACTATCGGTCCAATTCCTAACTCCATCAGGGTTCCACGTGTGCTTGCGAGGATGACTCGCAGTGCCCATAGATAGTCAGTTCCTACTGTTTTGTCCACTCCGTAGAGAGGAATGTGGCTCATTAGTAAGAAAAGTATGAGTATAACAATCGTCCAGACCGCTTTTTCTCTGAACGATACCTCTCTTTCTGGAGTCTTCACTTCTGGCATTACCCGGACGAAAGGTGATAATGCCCTTAGGAATGTAGACGTCAAGTTTTCGTCTCCTGCAGGTTTTTCGACCGAAAGTTAGAGGTCAACACTTAAAGCTTAGGGTCTTGGTGAGAAAGGGTCTATTCCTTGGGTAAGTCTATGGAACCACCTTTCGCCTCGATCTTCTCTCTTGCTCTGACTGTGATAGCTTTTACTCCAACTAGGTCGATAGCATGAGTCACTTTCCCAGAGCCAAGTATCTTGTCAATGCCGATGACAGAAAGGTCCACCGTGTACTTGCGTCCCTTCTTTGTCGCTCCACCCCGTTCAACAAGCCTCTCAAGAGCCTCGTCAATATCGCCGATATTGAGGGCAACCATATCATCAACAAGCTTCTGAGGTCTCTTGAAGCCCCATTTTCCAAAGTAGCGTGGGTTTTCCTGCATGACCTTGATGTAATGATGCTTCTTGGAGCCTGCCATACCCTTGCCTCCTCTCTGACCTGAGGCTCTATGACCCGCACTAAAACCGTAGCCAGCCGCACGGCGGCCTCGCATTTTATGGATCTTCTTGGATTTCCGTTTCTGCATGACAATTCTCTCCTTGACTATGCTTTCTTCAGTCGTACTTCGAGGACTCCATTCCTCATTGATGATTTCGCATCTTCTTTGCGGACTTTCGCAGGGAGGCTAATCTCTTTATGATACGGCCTCTGCGGATTGTCCACGTCTATAGTCAAGGTCTTGCCCTTGACTCGAACTTTCAGCTCTTCTTTCTCAACTCCAGGTAGCTCAGCCACGACGATTATTTCACCATCCTCGTCTATGACATCTACCAATGGCTCCAGCTGGGGAGTCATTCCGCTTCCATCTGGGTCTGGTGTGTTTCCAAATCTCTGAATCATTGGTCTTCCATCAGGACCAGGACGAATCGAGAAACCGAACGTGAATGGATTCGCTCCATCAGGGTTCTCCCGAAGGAATTTCTCAATGGAATCGCCGTCGAACATGGTGCCGCCGTCCATATCTTTCATCATGCGGCGCATCATCTCATCGATCTGGTCGAAGACCTCTTCTGGTAGGAATTCACCAAACCATTTCCTCAGTTTCTTCCGAGGATCCTCATCGAACGGGTCATCATCCCAACTCATCTAGTTCACCTCAGATCATCTTACTTGCAAGCTGATTGATTCCAGTACCGCGATATCCAGTGATTCCACCCATGCCAATTGGCAGGTACTTCTTGCCCTTGAAGCCTTTACGCGGCGGAGTCAGTCTGAATACAGGCTTCAGGCCTTCTACATCAGTCACACTAGCCTTTCCGTCAGCTATAGCCTTGGCAAGTGACTTGAATGTCTTGAAGCTGGAATTCTTTCTCAGGTATTCTTCACTCAGTTTCTTGTTTCCAGGCAGACGTCCACGCTTCTTGAGAAGCACCAGGACTGTTTCCTCATCAATCTCACCCCAAGTGATATAATCCTTCGCCTTGGTGATCATTCCCTGGAGACTAGGTGTGAGTTTCAGGACTCTAGCCTGGTGTAGTCTGCCGAGCAAGAGCTTGTCCAGATTGTCCTCAATCTGAGGTCTAACCCTGACCTGCCCTCTTACTCGTATTGCTAGAATGACTTTCTCTTCTGAACTCATTCTTCAGCCACTCCTGATGCAGCCCACTCTTGAGGCGGTAGCATTCTGTAGGTTTCCGTAAGCGCGTCAACAAAGGCCTTCGCGAAGTTTGAGGCTGTTCTGGTTCGTCCCTTTGTGATAGACCAGACATCCTTCAGACCAGCGATTCTGAGGACCATCTTGCCAACATCTGCGGTCACAAGGCCCGTCCCTTTCGGTGCAGGTCTTAGAGTCACGCTAACAGAGCCTGACTCGCCCTTTGTCTGAAATGGAATGCTGTGAGGATCATGACACCTGCACTCCCAAGAGCCACAGCCCCTGCGGAAGATGGTGGCATTCAACTTGGCTCTGGCTTCTGCAGCACGAACTGATGGAACGAATTCTGAGGCCTTGCCTATCCCAATACCAATTACTCCCTCGCCGTTTCCTACGACTACGGTGATTCTGAAGCTCTTCTGCTGACCACTATCGGACTGTCTCTGTACCATTGTGACATCAACAACTTCCTGTCGGAGGTCGGGAATCAACATGTCGACAATCTCTGATTCGCGGATGATGTAGTTATTCTGGAAAACCTCCTCAATACTGTTGATATGGCCTTCTTTGACTAGCTTTCCTAAGGCTGTCTTGGGAACCCAGTCATCAAGGGGATTAACATCTTGTCGTCGTGGAGGTCTTCGGTTTCTTCTTCGCTTACTCATCGCTTTTCATCTCCTACCTCTTTCGCTTCCCCTTCTTGCCCTTGCCTCTTGACACGAGCTTCTTGGGCTTTGGCTTTCTAGGTACTGCACGAGGTGCCTTTTCAGAAGGTTTCTCTTTCTTCACCTTCTTAGCTGCTGGCTTCTTCGGTGCAGCCTTCTTAGCTGCCGGTTTTTTCTTCTTCTTCTTTAGATTCGCTTTGGGAATCTCGAGCATAGCCTTCTTTGTCTTGTCGAACTGCTTTGGAATCGTTGTGATGTTCGTTTTCTTCTTACCTACAACAGTGAAATGATGGCTATCTTTCTTCTTCTCAGTCACATACTGGTAGGCTTGAACAATGTGTTCTCCAGACGATCTAGATTCGTCTGGAAGTACTTCAGGATTGTGAGGCACATCTAACCCTGCATCCACAGCGCCCTTTAGGGCTGCGTAGAGCTTGGAACCTCGAATAGGCGGGTGGAGGCCGACATCCATAATGGCTGTTTCAATACCCCGTGCTTTCGCTCTAAGTCCTGCAAGGAATCCAGTCAAGTAAGCCGCAGGCAGATTTGCCACACCAGCGGACCAGCCAAATCCTGCAAGCTCGGAAGATATTGCTGACGCTACGGTGTTGTCTCCGACTACCTTGGCATCTATTACCTGTACTATGATGCGACTGTTTGTCTTTCTAACCACAAGACGCGACCCTCTGGATTGGAGGAGTCTTTTTCTCCTGTAGTAGTTTGTCTTTCCTTCTCTGCGGCGTCTAAACTTGACCCTGTAAGTTGGACCATGTGCCATTATCTCTTCGCCCCCAATTTATGTTCGGCAATATATGTACGGAGGTGTGCGGTGTTCCTAAACGCATTACCCTTTGCCTTGAGGTATAAGTCACGATAGACCCTCCTCGTAATCTTTCCCTCATCTCTGAGCTTCTTGAGTTCCTTTCGCATTGGGCGTATCTTCATCATCCATCGGTCTTTGCTAGACAGCTTGGAAGTGTGTTTCCCTTTTCTTCTTCCAGGCCCTCTTCTCTGACCCTTGCGCTTCTGACGAAGAATGTGGCGAGCTCTACCTCTGCTAACTCCAATCTTCTGTTTCTGCTGAATGGCTCCTTCATCCACCAATCGTCGGATATCGCTTCTCGTGATAGCAAGAGAGACCTCGTCCTCAAACTCTGGATCTATCCAGACCCTAGAGGTTCCAACCTTCATGACTTCAGCAGCAAGTCTCTTCTGTGTAGTGAGTTTCATGTTTAGTCCAACTCCAAGTCATCGAGGTCTGTAAAGAGATCCTCTTCGCCAACACTCTCGGGTGCTCCTGGGTTCAGGACTCTGAGTAGCATGGCGTCCGCTTTCTGGATTATTTCCTGACGCTTCCTGAGCCCCACAGTGGAGCCAATGCGTATCGCATGAATATCAGGATCCAGTCCTTCAATATCCGCTGGTCGATGAACATACACCTCGATGTATCTAGAGGGATGCATTCCTCTGATTGCCTTTGGCTTTCGGTATCCTGCTGATACCATAGCTATGCGGCCCTTACGCTTCTCTCTTGTTGCGCTATCGATTCCTCGTACTTTTCGCCATGAGTTACTAACTCGCGTCCATCGATGAGCCTGTTCATGTCTGAACTTCGGCTGTTTCTTCCTCTTCGCCTTAGCGATTCTTAACAGCCGCTGGTCTATGAGTGCATCTCGAGGAAGGACTGTTTTTGGTTCCTTCTTCCTCTTCTTTGGCTTAGCCTTCGGTTTTACTTTTTTCGGCTTCTCCTCCGCCTTCTTCTTTACTACCTTCTTAGGCTTCGCTTCAGGCTTTTTTGGAGCCTTTTTGGGTTTTTCTGCCTTAGGTTTATCTGCTGGCGGAGAAACCATCTTCTGGGCGGCAGCAATAAGCTTAGTAGCCCCAGCCTCACTGAGTCCATCAACTTTTGCGGCCAGTTTCTCTGGTGCAGACTTGGATAGCTTCGCGACTGTCTTGACTCCAGCTTCTCTTAGCTTCTCCTCCATCTTTGGACCCAGTCCGGGCACATCTGTCAGTGTAGGTTTCTTTGTCATGAATTACGCCTCCTTAGACAATCGACTTAACAACCTCGCCCTTCTTCTTCCTGATGACATAGATACCGTCAAGGAACACACGTCTGTCCTTGTTTCGGATTTTAGTTGCCAACTGGATGTTCGCAGCACTCTGAGAGACCGCCTCAATGTCAATACCACTAATGATGACCTCATCTTCAGTGGTCTTCACTTCGACATCTCCAATCAGTCTTGCACGACGGACGCCTCTCTCGCCGATGAAGTTCTTGATTAGCACTTGATCTCCTTGAATCTCAACGGACATTGGAAAGTGGCTATAGACAATCTTCATCTCGTATACATATCCGTGTTGAACTCCGATGAGCATGTTGCGAATGTGTGCTATTGTAGTGCCAACAAGAGCCTTGGTTCTTTTTCGACTAATAGCTGTTGAAGCCACCACTTCATTGCCATCCATTTTGATGTCAGCCTGCGGATTGGGAAATGACCGTGTCAGAGTACCCTTGGGGCCGGTAACTACAGCTGTTCTTCCCTCAAGTGAGACCTGACATTCACTGGGTATCTCGATCCGCTTCTCGTAGATGTAGCTTGAAGACATTTGTCAGACCTCCATTCAATACACATATGCTAGCAGTCTTCCACCAATCCCTTGGTTCTTGGCATCTCGATGAGTCATGACTCCTAATGGGGTCGTTACAATCAGAATGCCATAGTTGTAGGCTGGAAGGAATCTCTTCTCATATCTCTCGAATCCGTCACGCTTCACAGGGAGTCGTGGCTTGATTACACCACACTTGTTTGTCCGTCCCATAAGCTGGATACGGAACCTGCCTGACATCCCATCATCAATGCGTTCGAATTCCCCAATGTATCCCTGTGTCTGCATTACCTGCAGAACTCTCTCAATCAGACTGGAAGCCGGCTGAATGATTACCTCAGGCTTTCCAACTATCTCACTGTTGTAGATGCTTGACATTGCATCAGCCAATGGGTCTAGTAGTGTCATTTTTTCTCTGGCCTCCATTAACTATACTTTCTGAATCCGAGCTTCACCGCTGTTTCTCTGAAGCAGCGTCGGCACATATTGAGCCCATATGAGCGAATTATCGCCTGATGAGTGCCACAACGAACACAAGTTCGGCTACCTTTGCCCATTTTCTTGCGTCTCTTTACGCGTTCTTTCTTTGTACTCATTATGGCTCACCTCAGAACAGGTATGTTCGCTCCTTAACTTTCTCTAGGATTTCAACACCGAAGGTGTTCTTGACGAATACCATGCTCTCTTCCGGTGTTAGTCGGTGTCTGTAAGGCACCTTTGTCCTACGCCTTCTCCTTCTCTTCACTCGGAAACCTGGGCGCTCAATGCACACAGTTATGTTCATTCCCTGAATGCCGAGTTGCGGATCGTACTTCACATCAGGAATATCGATGTGTTCGTTAATCCCAAAGGCGAAATTGCCATCATCATCCCAATTGCGGATGAGTAGCACATTCTCCTTGGCCTCTAGTGCCCTGGTCAAGAACTTGTGCGCTTTATCATCCCGCAGTGTGACTCTTACTGCGATTGGTTCCTTGCGTCGAATACCGAAGTCTCGAACGGTCTGACGCGCTCTAGACTGTACTGGTGCTTGTTCGGTGAGCTGCTCCAGAATTGCTGAGGCTCGGCTGAGGGGCTCGCCACCTCCTGTACACATGTCGACAACAACTTTGGCAATGAATGGCTCTTTCATTGGGTATGTCTTCCATTCCGACAGGAAGATCTTTTCATTGGGAGTTACGTTCTCTTCTGATGTAGCACTCACTCGGGTGTACCTCCTGAGCCTAAACTAACTTCGGATGTCTTCTTGCCCAAAACGAATACATACTCAAGAGCAGTCTGGAATTGATTACCCTCAGCGTCTTCTATCATCACTGTACTGGCATGAGTCCCAAATCGTTTTTCAATCTCCAAGATCTTCCCTTCAATTCCAACGTTCTTTCCTTGACTTACAACAGCATATGCGCCCTTTTCCATTGCAATTGTCTTCATGTACTTCTGGTCTGGAATAGATACCTGAATGGTATCAAGAGTCTTGAAGTCTTCAGGCTTGTTGCCTTGTGGCAGCAATAGATTGCGACCATCATGAAGGGTCATCTGAAGCTGCCCTCCTGGAACCATCATTTTCTTCTCCACTCTGCAGAGTTTGTAGCCTGCTTCCTTTGCCTCAATAGACACAAGCCGCAGACCGCCCCTCTTCTTGGGGACCAATCTGAACTTCTCTTCAGAGCCTTGTATCTCAAGGACGTCCATCATTCCAATTGGATATCTTGGATCCTTGCGTGTTCTGCCATCAACCAGTATTTGGCCTGTATTCAGAATTGCCTTCACTTCACGCATGTTGTCTGCATAGCCGAGTATCTCTCTGAGTACAATGGCTAGTGTCAGGCTGTGGTCCTTTGGATGTGGTCCTGGGATGGGCCTGGTTGTGAACTTTGCTTCCTTGCGTTTGATTGGCCAATGTCTTGGCGCTGGTAATCGTTTCAGGTGCTTTTTCTGCCCTCTTCTTGCCATCTACTCACTCTCCGCTATTTTGACTACTTTGTTGTCAATGATCCTCTTCCTGTCATCATCGAGCTCAAGCTTTACGAGCATGAGATTGGAGGGATGTACAGGAATCTGAGCTTCCTTTCCGTCAGCCTTGGTCGTGGTTGCACTCTCGAGATAGACTCGAATAGCGCTGTAGTCGACCTTCACTACTTTTCCCTCTGTATCCCTGAACTGGCCACGCATAACTCGGACTAGGTCACCTTTCTTCACAACAAGTGACCTCAGACCGTATTCCTCCCGTAGGAACTCATCAAGTCTGCATTTCAGCATCTTCTTGTGTGAGTGGATTGGCGACTTGTAGATACGCTTTCTCTGCTTTCCTGGGGACTTGGGGCTGATTTTCTTAGTCATCTTTTACACCTCACACTATCTTGGATGCTATTGCTGAAACACGCGGCCATCTCAAAGTAACCTCTCTGGCCATAGGCCCTCGAAGCTCTGAACCTTGTGGCTCACCGCCTGGCTTGATAAGGACCGCTGCGTTGTCCTCGAATTGCATCCACGTTCCATCAGGTCTTCGGTAGGGTTTCCTCTGTCGCACAATTACTGCTGAAAGCACTTGCTTCCGGAGATCCTGCTTGCCTTTCGTCACAGAAACGTTCACCTTGTCTCCGATACCCGCCTTTCCTAGCTTCCTGAGCTTTCCCTTATACCCAAAGACAGTGATTATCTGAAGCTCCTTTGCACCTGAGTTATCCGCGCAAAGAATCTTGGCTCCAATGGGCAAGCCACGTGCTATCCTGGGAGTGAACTTCCTGATGCCTCTCCCAACCTTTCTCGACATGGTCTATTCTTCCTCCCTTACTGTCTGACGAGTAGCTGACACCACTACACAAGTGACTGTCTTGCTTAGTGGTCGACATTCAACAGCCTTGACCTTATCGCCAACGCGCACATCGATACAAGGTGGAAGATGCGCGTGCTTCTTGCTTCGTCGCCTCTCATACCTGGCGTACTTCTTAATCAAACTAAGAAAGTCCTGCTGAAACGTTATTGTCTTGTGCATCTTTGTGCTTGTGACAGTGCCCTCCATGACCCGTCCACGAACAGGCAGGCTGCCGTGAAACGGACAGTGGGGATCATCACAGACCTTCTCTGGAGGCTCTACGTTGGGTATCCCTATGTTACGTACTTTTCCCTCTGACATTCTACCATCTCCGACTCTGACGTTTTTTGATTCTGTTTTCGGGAGTGCCCCTCAGTTTGTGCCCATCAACTCTAACGACTGTGCCATTAGGCAATGTGAAGTCAAAAACACTGGTCATCTTTGAAACCATGATATTTCCAGTTTCTGTGGAGATGTGAATCATCTCTTTTGACTCATCAGCAATGAGACCTCGTCTGCATACATGTCCTGGATCCGAGGACATTACCACATGTGCCTCCATTCCAATGATTTCATGTCTAGTCAGATTGCCTGGAGTAATCTTCATGGTTATTCCTCACTCTCCATTTCACTCTGAATAGTCAGGATTCGGGCAATTGCCCGTCTCACGTTTTTTATTCTATAGGGGTTATCTGTTCCTCCGCCCGTTGCCATTTGGATTCGAATCTCTGTGAGTTCATTGTAGAGTTCCTCCAACCTTTTCTTACGTTCAGGGGGAGTCAAGTTTCTGATGTCTTTTGCAGTAAGTCGAGCCATCTCTATTCACCAACCTCTTCCAAATTGTCAAGCTCCTCAAGTTCCTTCAATGACTCTTCTGTCGCTTCTGGAGTGGGTGCTTCTTCAGGCGCGGTGACTTCCTCTGGGCTCTCAGTGCTTTCCGGTTCCGGTTCAGGTTTATCCTCAGTTTTGACCGGTTCTTCCACCAGCTCCAAACCGTCCAGTTCTTCAAGTTCTCTGAGTTCCTCGATGTCAGTTATTCCCTCAAGCCCTTCTTCAACATCCACGACCTCGGTGACTTCTTCCTCATCGGGCCTCTTGTGGACTTCTGGCTCAACAGCTTTTCGTGCCTTTGGTGGCTTCACTTTGATTACACCTGGAAGTCTGGCCTCTGGTCGCATGATTCTGACCTTAATACCAATCGTTCCCGGCTTGAGAATAGCCGTATCATCAGCTTCATCTACCCATGTATCGGCCGGCTCCCCAGTCTTTGCAACGGTGGCTTGTTTGAATTTCTGGTATCTTGCTCTCCTGCTAGAGAGCTTGCCTTTCACAATAATCTCGCATCCCAAGGCACCTGCGCGCATTACTCTTCTGAGAATCCAGTATGCCATTCTCCTAAATCGGACGCCGCGTTCAAGCTGGCGTGCGAGTCTTGATGCCATGACTTGTGCGTTAAGCCACGGGTTCTCAATCTCGCTGACTTCAACTTGGACATTTTCGATTCCAAACTCTGTTTCCAGTATCTCAGTCAGCTCTCTGATCTTCGAACCACGTCGACCGATGACCACTCCAGGTCGAGAAGCATGAATTACGACTTCTGTCCTCATGGGCATCTTCCTAATCTCGACACCACCATATCCCGCGGAGTTTAGTTCTCTCATCAGGAACTCGTCAACTTTCAGCCTGCGAGAGTTCTGATCGATGAAGTATTTGACTGCAGACACTATACCACTTCCTCCAATACAATCTCAATGTGAGTAGTGTTTTCGAAATACGGAGTGCTCTTTCCAAAAGCCCTCTCGATGTACTTCTTGTAGGTACGGCCTCTGTGTGCTGCAGCATGGGCTATCCTGAGTCTGTCAATGTCTAACCCCTTCGCATCAGCATTTGCTTCAGCATTTCTTAGTACCTTCAGGATGTTCTCGGATGCTTTGACCGGATGACCGCCTGGGCTCCACTTCTTCATGCCTGAGTGGTGTCCACGTTTCTTCTTGTGGCGTCTATAAGGAATCCAGGCTTTCTCCTCAATTACGCTGTCCAATAGATCAATGGCTTTGTCTAGCATCATGCCTCTGATGGCATTACAGACTTCTCTGCTCTGCTTTGGCGAACATCTTACGTTCCTTCCACTCGCCACTGATGTCCTATCCGGATCAATGCCTATGATCGAGTATCCATATGTTGGCATATCGACTCACTTCCAGTGCTCTAACTACTCTTAGCACACTTTGTTTTAAGCTGCTAAGATGTTGCACGCTCAACAACCACTCCAGAACTTACCGGCACACGTCTACAGGCTAACTCTGCGCGCAGAACTAGAGGCCTGCACTGAATCCATCTGTTCTGAAACAGTCGTCATAAGAGCGACTGGCGTTCGCCGTGTGAAGTCTGCATTTAAACATTGCGAAACAAGGCTATTCTTGTACTACGGGTTGTCCCCAAACTCGGCAGTAATACGCCTTAGAACTGGCGTATTTATCGAGCTCTTCACAAGATCGATTCCTTTCTCTGTCATTGTGGCCTTGATATAATGTATTCCTGCCGATCTGACATATACGAGATTCCTTGCCCTTAATTTCTGGAGGCTTGCAAGGACAATTTGTGTCAGTTCTGATTCGGTCAGGTCAATGCCTTTTCCAGGTGTTTGAAATGTTTCACACATCTTCAGAACAGTTCGCATACTGCTGAGCTGCCTTCTCTTGCTGTCATAAGGATTGGAGAAGAGCCATAGAAGAACAATGAGATCTACAACTTCAAGATCGAGATCTGGATTGTTCTGAAGGGCTTTCTTTGCCACAATCTCTACAACTGGCATTCTCTTCACACTCTAATTGAAGTCCGGACTATTCAATGAATCGCAGTTCACACCAGTCCTATTATTCCCGTCTTTGGAACGTAGACTACACCCTGCGTCATCAAACGATCGAGCGAAGTCTCTACAGACTCCTGAGAAACGCCCATTTGCTTCAGGTATTCAATCACATCATCCACTCTTGCTTCTCCGCCTAGCTCTTCGATGCGAAGCACGATGTCTTTTGTCACATCTACTATTGGAGCCTTGACTGTTTTCTCAGTTGGACTGTCGACGAGCTTCACTGTCCAAGGCCTAGGGAATATCAAAATACCACTATTTGACAACTTATTGAGCTGGTCTTCCACCCACTGCCAGTCTAGCTGATACTCTGGGCAAATTTCAGCGATTCTATCCAAAGAGCAATCGCTCTCACTAGCTTCTTTCTCAAGGAGCTTCAGAAGCCGCTGGGTTTTTCCAGATGGCAGGTCATCCTCAGATTTGTCAACCACATCCTTCGTACTGAGCTTTTCCGAAGGAAGAAGTGCTTTCACTCTATCTTTACTTGCCTCAACGACCTTATGAAACGCATCGCCACCCCTTGACGCATTATACTCCTTTACAGCGTCAGATGCTTGTTCAGGAGTGTCAAACAATGCGCATGCCGCCTTTGTGATATCGATGATGTGCCCACAATAACTACATCGTCGTCTTTTCTGGCCCGCCGGTGCATTGGTGAAGTTCCTACACTTATGACATCTGAATACAAGATATGGCTTCAGCAATAGTTGTCAGCGCCTCCGCTAGACAGTCAGCTACATTCCTATATAATCCCGACTCTCATTGACTACATGAATATGGTTATATCAGGCTTCAGAATGCTCGGAACTTGGAGACCCCATCTATGGCTAAAAAGGCACAGAAGATAGTCATTGACAGCAAGATGTGCAAGGGTTGCCATATCTGTATCTCTGTTTGTCCACACGCAGTCCTCGAGAAAGCAAATGAGGTGGACAATCGCGGGTTCTTTCTCCCAATTGTAGCTGATTTAGAAGCATGTAAAGTATGTAGGCTTTGCGAGATGGAGTGCCCTGACTTCGCGATAGCCGTGGTCAGCGATGAGTAATACAATAATACATGGACTAAAATGGATTTGACGCCATAGATTGTGAGTCTTTTAACACAATAGTGAGGTTGGCAATTGGAGAATCCTGAGATTCGCGTCCTTCTTGAGTTGAGAAGGGAGCTTGATGAACAACTGGCTGAACTGAAAGAAAAAGCTGATCAAATTGAGTCATATATCCAAGCCCTTGACTCAGTCATTGGGGTCAGCAGTTTCGCCACTGCAGACACTGCAATTGGAGCTGCAGCGACGGCTGAAGCATTGAGTACTGGCACTGAGGATAGAGAAGCCCTCACACCAGATGAGCCACGTACTATACAAGTGATGAATAAGCCCGGCGATCTAGAACTGGCTACAATTGAGTTGGAAGCTCAGAGCCTCACAGTTACTCCAGCTTCTCATGCTATTTATGATATCAAGAGGGGCGCCTTTGCACGGTTTTTTGTTGAGAGAATTCTTGGTCAGTTTCAACAGGAAGATCGTCATCGAGTGGAGAATGGCGAGATCGAATGGGAACAGGCATTTGATTTTGAGGTGCAAGCTGACGAAGGTGTTCTTCAACAGATTGTGATTCGCAACTATGGAGAAGGCAACAGACTGAGTGAGATTCAGAACACTCTCCGGTGGGCTCTTGAGAAAATATACCGGGCTCGATGAAGGCGCCAACAGACACTCACCTTGTCTTCCAGTGCAAAAGTATTAATGCTGGCCCAGATTGGAAGGACACGCCATTCACGTTCGCGAAGGAGAGCTGAGGCAAGTGTCCCATTTCGAGAAGAAGATGGTAGTGAGTCCACAGGTGGTTGTCAACGTGGTTCGGGACGCGCATGAGTTCTTCAGGGAGAATAAAATCGATGAGCGATACGAGAATATGGCATTAGACCTTATCAGACGATATGTATCACATGAGGGCCTACCAAGAGAGGTGGACCCTTTCTTTGCTGCTTCACTTTACGTCGTCACAAGACACCCATGGAGCCACCCAAATCCACTCACAAAAAATGAGTTCGCAAGTAAAATCAGGATCAAAGAAACTAGTCTTGAGTGGTACACAGAGAGCATCATCGAGAAATTAGAATTCATAACTCTCCACGATCGCAACCGAAATCCGTATTTCTTTGACCCAGATGGAACAATAGCGAGCGTCGTGGATTCAATTGTTCGTACAAGTGTCGGCGAGGAAGTTGTGAAGAGCATTGTTAAAGGTGGAGTTGTGTCTCCAAACGCACTTGCTGACAAAATAGTTGATCGTCTATGCAGTGTGGTCAAGATAGTCCCATCTGCTTTTGAACATGAACTCCATCGTCTGGTACAGCGTAAGATTGAGGAAGAGAGTGGCCGCCTTCTCGGCCAGCTCGAAGGACGGTAACCCTTCAAGTGTTTTCAGGCTGTAATGTGACTTCTTCCACGAATCGCTTTCCAGCTACCACTTGATCTATTGAGTGGATAACTGCGCCTGCCTGTTCAAGAATCTCCTTAATGGATTCATACTGCAGGTTATCACCTTCTAGAGTGATTGTTATGCTCTCTGTGTTTTGATCAACTTCTTTCAGAGAGATGTTCAATCCGTTGACCTGCTCGTCTCTCGAGAGCATCAACGCAAGATCAGTGAGCCTTGGTGTGTGAGGCTTCAACACGTCCAGAACTATTCTTCTAATGCCTTGAGGCAATAAACTCATACCCCGAAGTCGGCTCTTGAGCCGAGTTTCTTGGCTCTTTCCTTGGGCAGTCATAGTTAAACCTTACTACCCAGCAATATCTGCTCTACTTCTGCTTCCTTGGATCAATTTCTCCCAGATGCGCGCCGATGTTTACTCATTCATGATTAACGTCCGAATGCTTATATCACCGGCAAGCCCCCATGGCTTGGGGGCCTCCGCCAGAGACCTCCCGCCGGGAATAGGTAAGGGAAGCAGACTTGAAGCAGGATAAGTTGACTAAGCATACTCTGGACAAGGAAAACGACCCTTCTATACCTCCTCCCCGACGAAAGAGAAAGTCAACGCGTCACATTGAGATCAATATTACTGACTTCAAGACACATCCTCTTTGGGACATTCTCGTGGAAACTGCAAGAAAGAATCCGCGTTATGCCAACCTTGCAGGCCATACGCGAGAATTCATTCTGAGCAAGCAACCAAATATCAGTGCGAAGGAGCTTGCAGCCAAACTATCCATAACCCTTGGAGAGTCTATTGTGATTCTTGATGATGTGAAGTCAGAACCCTAGATTGCACATCCCGCCTACATACAAGCTCTCTTTTATGCTGACACTGGTTCTATGTCATTGATGGGTCCATGTATGAGCATGCTATATTCAGAGATGCGAAATATGCGAAAACTCTCGTTAGCAAGATAGAATCTCTCAACGCTGATAGAGCGACTAGGATTGTTCACGTCTGTGGAACACATGAAGACACAATAACTAGACACGGGCTCAGGTCACTTCTTCCAAGTCAAATCTCTCTTGTTGCAGGTCCCGGCTGTCCGGTCTGTGTGTGTGCCGCTGAGGATGTCGACTTCGCAATAGAACTGTCGCGTAAGGGCCACATCATCGCAACATATGGTGATATGCTTCGCGTTCCCTCTACTTCATCATCTCTCATCAAAGAACGAGCAGACGGTGCTGATATTCGGATTGTATACGGGGTCAATGAAGCTGTAGACATTGCCAAAAGGAATCCGGATCGTGAACTAATCTTTGTAGGGGCAGGTTTTGAAACTACTGCTCCGACCATGGCTGTAGAGATTCTGAAGAAGCCTCCAGACAACTTCTCACTTCTTACATCGTTGAAGGTTATTCCTCCTGCAATGGAGATCCTTGTCAATATCGATGGCTTTGATGTAGATGGGTTTATCACACCTGGACATGTAAGTGCGGTGATAGGCACCAACTCCTATCAACCTCTCGCTGAGAAACACCGAGTTCCATGTGTTGCTGCTGGATTTGAGCCCCTCGACGTGCTTGAGTCAATCAGAATGATACTCTTACAGATTAAGGAGGGGCGCGCCGAGTCCGAAAACGAGTATACACGAGTTGTGCAGCCTGAAGGAAACATTGCAGCACAAAATGTACTTGAAAAGGTGTTCCGGCTTGGAGATGCTCCATGGAGAGGGCTAGGAACCATCAAGAGTTCTGGGTATTTTCTTCGGGAGCAGTTCACTGAATATGATGCCCGCTTGAAATTTGATCTACCTCCAATTGAGTCGGTGGACATCCTCCCCGGCTGTAAATGTCATGAAGTCATCCTCGGTATCACCGATCCCTCTGATTGTTCTCTATTTGGCAATCGCTGCATCCCAGAAGATCCATATGGTCCATGCATGGTGGGTCATGAAGGTACATGCAGAATTAGACATGAGCATCAAGAAATCTAGGCCTACTTCATTTCTCAAGATCTCTCAACTCTTTCTCAGTATTTGCGTTGGAAAAAGTTGCTAGTTCCGAATCAAACTCAGATAGCACAAGAGTTGAGATGTATAGCACATTTTTCAGTCTGTCCAACAGGTTTCTCATCCTGTACTTGTTCTCGTCAGCCGTTTCAATTCCAGCTGAATAGGCATGTTCTGCAAGGTAGACTGAGTGAAGGGGCTCAATATATCCTGAGGGCCAAGATGGGACTACTGCTCCATGGTCATTACGGAGTTGGTATAGAGTCTTCAACAGACTCACATTGGCAAGCGGCGAGTCAACTGGTAGTAGCTGAGTGTAAGCTGTTTCAGTGTACTCAAAAGATGTGATAGCACCTGTGAGTGCGCATCTGACAGAATCCTCTGGATCCGCCACTACCTGTAATCCCTGTGCAAATTCCTTTAGGGCTTCACCCTGTTCTACGCTAGAAACCACAATCATCACATGAGAAGACAACTTCTTGGCGATGTCAATCATATGCGCAATGAGTGGTCTTCCTTGGAATTCCGCCAGGCTCTTCTCTGACTTGAAACGAGCTGAGTTTCCCCCAGCCAGAATTGCAACTGTCAAATCTTGGTCACTCATCTTGTGCCTACACTCTCATTTCAGTGCCTGCGGATTATCGAATTACTCTTGAATCTGACGATTGGATTCAATATAGCTCAATCCCTATCTATACCAATAGTAAGTTAGTATTAGAAAGTAAATTAGGCATGAAAACTTACTTTTTAAACCATAAAACCTACATTTGATTACTCTTCGACACTACAACGCATGACGTCCTGACTTTCTAATTACCTGTTGAAATAGCATAATATTTAGCAAAAAGATTCCGATGGTCACATGTGATATGAATCACGACTCAAAAGACGGAGGCATTAATTCTGTACGAAGTATCTCAATCAGGCCGGAAGTATTCTCTCCCTGTGCTGCTGCCTAAACGACTCAAGACCGATAGTGATGCGGATCTCCGATTTCAGTTGGTTTCTCTGAAGAACGCTGAGTCTGCACTTGTTGTTCATATCAAGAGGATTGAGAGAGAACTTGAGAAAAGAGGTAGTCATACACAGATTTTAGGCTATCACAGAGAGTAGCACACCGTAGAATCCTACTCATGTGCGGATAGAAACTCTTCTATCATAGCTGCTATCTGTCCATCTGTATAATGTTGTGAGCTAATTGCTCCACTAGCACATGTAGCAGTACAAGTTCCACAGCCTTTGCATAGAGCTGGATTGACTTCCGCCTTGTCTCTCTGGTTCACGGTGATTGCATTGTAGGGACAGACTGAAACGCAGATGTGGCAGCCCGCGCATAGTTCTTCATCCACCTTAGAGTAATACGGTTCTACGCTGATCTTTCCTTTCCCCATCATTGACATTGCACCCGCAGCTGCAGCCTTTGCCTGGGCTACTGCATCAGGGATATCCTTTGGACCTTGAGACATTCCTGCCACGAAAATGCCATCATTGAATGAGTCCACTGGTCTTAGCTTTGGATGAGCCTCAAGGAGAAATCCATCTGGTGACTGACTGAGATTGAGAACCTGTGCGATTTTCTTTGCGTCCTTTGGAGGCACCACGCCAGTTGACAATACAACCATGTCTACGTTCTCAAGGTCAATTGGCTTCCCAAGGAGTGTGTCCTCTCCCCTGACTGTGAGGTTATTCTCCTTCTCTTCGATAATCTCCCCCACTCTGCCTCGGATAAAGCTGACACCTGCTGCGGCAGTATCTTCCATGAACTCCTCATACCCCTTGCCAAAAGCACGCAAATCAATATAGAAGATATACACATCAGCACCTGTCTTATCGCGGATCATACGAGCCTGCTTGATTGCAGTCATACAGCATATTCGAGAGCAGTATCTGTTTGTCCTCTGATCTCTACTTCCCACGCACTGAATGTAGACTATTCTCTTTGGTTCCTTCAGGTCTGATGGGCGTGTGACGTGTCCTTGGGTAGGTCCCGCAGAATTCAGCATTCGTTCAATCTCAGCTATATTGACCACATTTGGAAACGTTCCATATCCATACTCTGCTTTCTCAGTTGCATCAAACACCTCAAAACCAGTGGCTACTATTATTGTGCCCACCTTGAATGTCAATTCCTTCATGTGGTCATCATAGAAGATAGCTCCTGCTTCGCATGCATCTTTGCATTTACCACAACGAACCGCATCAATACCTAGGCAGTTTTCCATGTCCAAGGTATAAGCTGATGGAACCGCCTGAGCAAAGGGGATGTAAATCGCATTTCTGTACCCAAGGTTTGAGTCAAACTCAGATGGAACATCTACTGGACAGACTTCTAGACAATCACCACATGCTGTACATTTCTCTAGATCAACATACCTTGGTTTCTGACGGACAGTCACCTCGAAGTTACCAACAAATCCGTCCACCTTCTCCACCTCTGCGAGAGTTAGGAGTTCGATATTAGGGTGTGATCCTGCCTGTGCCATGCGTGGCGTCAGGATGCATGAGGAGCAATCCAAGGTTGGAAATGTCTTGTCCCATCTGGCCATATGACCTCCAATCGTGGGTTCTTTCTCCACAAGATACACTTGATAGCCCGCATCTGCTAAGTCAAGTGCGGCTGAGATGCCTGCTATACCTGCCCCTACTACCATAGTTGACTTTCTGACAGTAACCTCGGTTTCCTCTAGCGGCTCTAGAAGTCGTGCCCTTGCTACAGACATTCTGACAAGATCAATGGCTTTCTCGGTTGCCGCATCTGAATCATCTGAATGAACCCAGCTAACGTGCTCTCGAATGTTAGCAATCTCAAGAAGGTAGGGATTGAGACCTGCCTCTCGCATTACTGTTCGAAAGGTAGGTTCGTGCATTCGCGGCGAACAGGACGCAATCACAATACGATTTAGTCTGTATTCCTTTACTCGGTCCTTCAGGATCTGCTGACCTGGTTTTGAACAGACAAACTTGTAGTCTTCAACATGCTCGACGTCAGGGAGGCCTTTCACGCCTTCCAGGAGTCTGTCAAAATCCACAACTCCCTTTATGTTGGATCCGCAATGACACAGGAATATCCCGATACGTGCACTAGCCATATCTTTTGCCTCTGCTAGAGACCCTTGAATGTCTCCTGTTGAGCATATTGCGCCCGGCAACATCTGCTATTAAGACATTGTGGAACCGACACCCTCTCAACGCATCCAAAGACAGAAATCGCACCCTTCAGTATCGTCACATATGCTTGACTTTTCCATCGCTGGACCTGTTGTAAGCATACTAGCTATATCAGATGTAACGCTTCATCTTATTCTTGATGTGAAGAAATCGAGGAGGACAGGTAATCGCGCATTCAGCGAGCCGCGTACCAAAATACCATCATCAGCACTGGGTGCAGCGTCAGTGTCAACGTTTCTTGCCTTTGGGGTAGTGCTTCTAATTCCTGTAGCTTGGTTCTACGGGACCGGAAGTGAATTCTCCCACCTTCTCATCCCGCTCCTTGATCCAGCAATTTCCATTTGGCTCCCGGGACTCTTTCTTCTTGTTGCAGGAATCATTCTGCATGGGTGGTCACGATATGTTCGCAAGGAAATGGCATCATCATGGGCAATGAGCACTGGTCATGATTTGATTCAAATCGGTCCCTATTCAAGAGTCAGACATCCATCCTATACATCATATTTCTTGTGCTTCACAGGCCTACTCTTGATGTTACCTTCGCTGGTCACTCTTGTGATGCTTCTGGGTTTTCCAGGCTACTATCTAATTTCCTTGGTAGAGGAGAAGCATCTATTGCAGCACTTTGGGGAAGAGTACAAGCAATACAGGTCACGCACTGGTCGTTTCGTGCCATCACTTAGAAGAGGCCCATCTCATTGAGATGTCGTATTCTCTGGCTGTACCTGTTGCTCAGCCGCGCTCTTATGAACTAGAGGAAAATCTGGCTTCACTCTATGACCAGCCAGAAACTCCTCAACTTCTGGGAGTCCCATGGCTACAGCCAAGAGCTCTGTATAGTAATAGACTGGAATCTTGAATTCAGTCCCAAACATCCTATTGACAATCCGTTGGCCAGACTCAAAGGATATGAAACAGGTTGGGCAGAAGACCACTGCTGCATCTGGGTTGACCATTGCCATACTGTCCAGTTTCTCCTTCAAGATGGAGAAAGATATGTCGGATGCCTGTCCTCTGACTCCAGCTCCACAACACATTGTCTTATCCATGTACTCGAGTGGCTCCATTCCTAGAATCTCTACCAGTTTGTCAAACTTGACTGGGGCCTCTGAGGAGTCGACTTGAAGAATCTCCTCAGGTCTGAGGAGATGGCATCCAGAATGTGTCACAACTCTCATGATTACAGGAGTTTCCACTTTCTTGCTAATCTCCTCGGCTCCTAGCTTGTCATGGAAGACCTGATGAAGATGGATTACTGAAGACGTTCCCTTATACTCAAGATCTACAGCGGATAGATGTTCATTTGCTAGGCTCTTCCTTTCTGGTTTTGTATCAAGCTCATGCTTGGCCATGGAGAGTGATTCATGACAACCCGCACAGGCTGTGAGAATATCAAGGCCCTTCTCTTCAGCAAGTGCGATGTTACGAGCAGCGAAGACCAGCCATGTATCATCTGAAAACGATCGAACCCCACTTGGTTCTGGACAGCATGTGAATGGTAGATCTACAAGCTCTATGTCAAAATGTGGTGCCACCATCCGAATCGATTTCTCCGCAAAGGGAAGGCGATAAGCCATAGTGCACCCTATGAAGAATGCGTACTTCATTCAGCCAAGCTCTCCTTCGCCAAGTTCTTCTCCAGAATCTCCAAGCCTCCAGTTCCTTCAAACAGGATCTTAATCTGTTCTGGATCGGGTTTCGGTATTTCCGGAAGTCCAAGTTTGTTTCTCTTTCTCTCTACTCCAGTAGTGCCAGGTGCAATTACTCCTATTGTGAAGAATGACTCAACTGCTTTTGTAATATTGAACGGTGCATTTCCTTCAGCAGCTGAGAGGTTCTTGAGACCAATCAGAATGTCAGTCAGGGACACTCCCATAGGACACCTCTGATCGCACATGAGACAGTACGCGCAAAGCCACTCATTGCCTTCTTCTGTCAGCTCACCTGTCGATACCACTGCATCTATCGCAAGTCGTGGGTTGACCTCGGGTGCTACTCTGAACACTGGACATGATGAGGAGCATATCCCACATTGGAAGCAGGGCTTTGCAGCTTCCCTGAGTTCTTCGATGCGTTTTTGTGATTCGTCTGTCATCTTTCCACCTACTTCTTCGACTGCTTCTTCTTTGGCTTGTTTGCTTTCTTCGCTGCGGTCTTTGATTTTGAAGTCGCCTTCTTCTTGGTGGTCTTCTTTGCAGCAGTCTTGGGTTTGGACTTTGCCTTCGGCTTTCTCTTAGGTTTTGGTGCTGGTTTCGTTTTCTTGTGTTTTTCAACAATCTCTGCCATGTCCTGCATGATACCTTGCCATTTCTTCCCCTCACTTGCTGAAACCCAGTCTACCCTAAAGCGGTCATCTGCAATGCCTTTTCTTTCCATCCATCTACGGATCCTAGGTTCACGCTTTGCCATCCAATGGTTTCCTGTCTGGAAGTGACAATCTGCAGGTAAGTGACAGCCAGAATAGAGTACCGCTCCAGCTCCGAGTTCGAATGCCTTCTGCGCGAATTGGACATGGTACCGACCAGAACATAATGCACGTATCACTCTTGCATTGGTGGGGTACTGCATCCGGGAAACGCCAGCAAGATCTGAGCCTCGGTATGAACAGAAGGTACACGCAAAGGCGACAATCTTCTCTGATGGATTCTCCTTGAGTGCCATCTCGATTTGAGAATGCAATTGCTCATTTGTGAAATTGGGCATGTAGATTGCATCCTGTGGGCAATCACCAGCACATGTACCACATGCCTGACATAGTGCGCCCATCACCGTGTGTTTTCCAGTGCCATCCACAACAATCGCCCCATAGGGACACCTATTCACACATGTGCCACATCTGGTGCATTTGTCTTGGAGTATTTTGGCACTTAGGGCTTCAATTGGATATCGTCCCTTCTGAAGGATTATGGATGCCCGTCCTGCAGCCGCACTAGCCTGAATGACTGAATCTCTGATGTCCTTTGGTGATTCCGCACCTCCACAGATGAAGATGCCAGCTGAGCTGGTGTCAACAGGTCTTAGCTTCGGATGGGACTCAATGTAGAATGAGTCTTCTGTGCAGGATATCGGCAATGGGAAGTCACCAGCAGTTCCTTCTGCACCCATTGATAGAATGACCATGTCATAATCTACCATGAGCAGCTTGTTGTGAGTTGTATCCTCCACTGCAACCCTGAGATTCTTTGTGTCAGGATACTGCTGAATCTCTCCAACTCGCCCCCGAATGAACTTGACACCCTCCTCTCTCGCCTTTCGATATTGGTCCTCAAAGTACTTTCCATGCATCCGGAGGTCTTGATAGTATATTGTCACCTCAGTATCTGGATAATGTTCCTTGATGAGCAACGCGCACTTGACTGACTCTGCACAGCAGTAGTTTGAGCAACCCGTCCTTGTGGAGATGCTGCGTGAACCAACACACTGTGCAATTGCCACCGATTTAGGTTTCGACACATCCGAGGGTCTAACAAGATGACCCTCTGTTGGTCCTGCTGCATTGATCAGTCTCTCAAACTCAAGCGTAGTGATGACATTAGGATACCTTCCCCAACCTAATCGCGGGACTTTGTTCGGATCTGCTGGAGCAAATCCTGTGGCGAGGATGATGACACCAACCTCAAACTCAATGATCTTCTCCCTGTCCGAGGGGATTATTGCCTCTTGTTCACACCTGTCAATGCATTTTCCACAGCGTATAAGATCCATTCCAAGGCATGCATCGGGATTGATGAAGAAGGATGAAGGGACTGCTTGTGGGAATGGAATACTGATTGCCTTATTCCAGGTAAGATTCTGATCTGTGCGACTAGGCACATCCACCGGACAGACCTCGACACAGTCATTACATGCTGTACACTTCTCTGGGTCCACGTATCGTGGTCTCTGTTTCACTCGTACATTGAAATTGCCAACATAGCCTGAGACCTCATCAACCTCCGCAATGGTTATGAGATTGATATTGGGATGCTTTGCCACATCTACCATTTTGGGTCCCAAAATGCAAATACTGCAATCGTTCTGTGGGAACACCTTATCGAGGATTGCCATTATGCCACCGATGGTGGGCTCACGCTCAATCAGGTGAACTTTGAAGCCTGACTCGGCAAGGTCCAAGGCAGCCTGCATCCCTGAAACACCTGCTCCCACAACCATTGCAGCCTGCGTGACTGGAACGTCCAGTTCTTGCTGAGCCTCAAGTGTTCTCGCTTTCGCCACAGACATTGCAACTAGTTCTTTGGCTTTCATAGTGGCTTCTTCTGGTTCATGCATATGTACCCAAGAGACGTGCTCCCGGATATTTGCCATTATGCAGAGGTATGGATTCAAGCCAGCCGCTTTCACCGCCTTTCTGAAGGTGTCCTCATGCATGGTGGGTGAACATGACGCCACAACTACTCTGTTTAGTTCGTGTTCTTTGATGGCTTGTTGGATCTCATTCTGTCCAGGATCTGCACAAGTGTATCTGTTGGTCTGAACGAAGACCACCCCCGGTAAGGATTCTGCATACTTGGCTACCTCATCTATGTCTACAACGGCACCAATGTTCTTCCCACATGCACAGGGGAACACTCCAATCCTTGGTTCTCCGTCTGCAGAAACAACCTCAGCATCTTCAGCAGTTTCGGTCTGGGGTTTCGGATCACTTGTGGTCATCAGGCCACTTCCTTGTCCGACGTGCGGACAAACTGTTCTCTAGCCTATTTCTAGTCTGGACAAATGTGAGCTAAATAAAGGTTGAGAATCGTAAGCATTCCCGTTCAATATAGTTCAGAAGCAAACACA
>JAEOTX010000125.1 GCA_016839605.1 Candidatus Thorarchaeota archaeon
GTTCAGATCCGATAGGGCGGCCGACACCATCATTATTATTGGTGGTGCTATCAAAAACAGTTCCAGATGGGTCTTCACTGAGATGCCACACAGCTGCGTAAGATGCATCCCAGACGCCCGTAGGATTATCTTGGCTTTCTGAAGTGGGATTTCCATAGTACATGGATATAACCGTATCAGCTGTGGATGAGAGATCGGTTCTCAACCAAGCAACTAGGTGCGCATGGCTAGAATTGAAATCTTGTTCAAAGAGCTCAATCTCGTGAGGCAGAAGCCAACCATCCTTTACAAACACAATATCATCGCCATCAGTCTGAACGTCTGTCTTGAGATCAGTATCGTAGACATCGATAAGCACTGGAAATCCTGCCAAATCTGATTCAACCTTAGTATGATTGATCGTGATTTCCTTTTGATATTGGAAACCAGTTGGTGCTTGATTCAATGGAATGGCTTCCTGCTCAACTCCCACAGAGAAGAAGCTAGCAGGATCATTTTGGTTCCTGTATTCGGTAAGAATCCAGCCCGCTGATCGTGCAGTGCTCGAAACACGGACTTCATCTACCATGGCGTTTGTTCTTCGCCCATCCTGATCACGTGATATCACAAGATCGTAATCTGAGCTCACACTTCCTATTCCGGTCATGTCAACTGGTGTTCCGAATTCATTTCCATTCTTGAAAATCGAAATGGTTTGACTTGTTCGATCGACTACTCCAGTAAAGTATATCCATGTATCAAAAACCACTGTGCATCCCCAGTCGGTCTCTCGGTTCGCAGTTCCATCGCCAGCATAGAAAAAGAAATACTGCCCATCTGTGGTCGTTTCGAAATCGTACCCTGCAACACCGGCTGAAGCACCACCTTTGTAGAGAGGAAGTTGCCAGTTTCCTGTGGTATCATCAACGTTAATCCACATACTGACTGTGAAGTCATTGTCCCCGAAGTCGAGATGTTCATCTGCAGGGTTCCCAAAGTTTACTACATCATCGATGGCATCGAAGTCATATGCATATCCAACCTGGCCTGCAAATCCTCGTGTGGGATTTCCTATTAGAGTACCATCTGTTCCATAATAAGTGGAATCTCTTGCATCACCGGATGTGTCTCCGAGATGCCAGACACCATTATATCTACTGTCCCAAACCTCGTTTGGATTCTCCTGACTCCCCATCGATGGATTGCCATAGAACATTGAGATGACAGTGTCTGATGAAGAGGATAAGTCGGTCCTAACCCATGCAACAAGATGAGCATGAGATGAGTTGAAAGTCTGGTCGAACAGCTCTATTTCATGAGAAAGGCTCTTCCCGTTTAACGTAAACATGATGTCATCCCCGCTGGATTGGACATCGGTTCGCAGGTCAGTATCATAGATGTCTATAAGCACTGGGAATCCTGATAGGTCTGAAGCCACCTTGGTGTGGTCAACAGTGATGTCTTTCCTATAGCGGAAGTTAACACTTTCGTCCCCGACGGTCATGAATAGCTCGGGACTTCTCTGATTGACGTATTGTGTTCTTATCCAAGCATCAGATCTGGCAACGGCTGATATTCGAACTTCGTCAACTAATCCATCGAAGTAGGAAGTTCCACCAATATCTGACCTTCGACCTATCCTCAAAGGTCGATTCGGGTCGTTGACTGAGGCTGGAATGCCGCTCGTCATTTCTCCAACAAGTTCTCCATTGAGATAGAATCTGGCATATTCAGAGCCACTGAAAACACCCACCACTTGATACCATAGACCTGTATCAACACGTTCGTATCCTACATTGTTTAAGCTAATACCATCTGGACTCCATCGGAACGTCACCCATCCTGCAGGGCTGATACTGGAGTCATCGTCAAAGCTCAGGTCCCATCCTCGAAAATTGGATTCTCCCGATTTGACAACTAGATAGTCATTGTCAATAAAGTCCGCATAGAACCATGCTTCCACTGTGAAACCACTACTCATCGACAATTCGGAAGGAGTTCCAAAATCTATGTAGTCGTCTCCTCCCTCGAGGTCAATAGCACCTCCAATAAATCCATTCGCCAAATCACTCGATGTCATACTTCCGTATGTCGTCCCATCGCTACTTGGAGAAGTGATATCTGAAATCTGTGGCTGATGGGGAATATAGTCTGCGTAAGTCCCACTCCATTGGGGCTGCGCGGGATTATCGCCAAAATGCCACACCGCTGAGAAATCAGTATCCCAGACATCGTTGACCTTCTCTTGACTTCCAAGGTCCTCATCCCCATACACCATCACTAATGTGGTATCTTCTACGGATGATAAATATGGCACGTTAACCCATGCTGAGAGATGAGCGTGTGTCCCGTTTCCTTGTTTGTCGAATGCATCTATTTCATGAGAGATGACCTGGCCATTGTAAAGGAATGCAATGTCATCGCCATCAGGTTGAGCATTGAGGTGAAGGTCAGCATCCCAAATGTCTACAAGGACGGGGAAGTTCTGCAAATCTGATGCGACCATTGCGTGATCGATTACAATGTCCTTGTTGAATCTAAAGCTTGGAATGACGTCACTTGAGTCAGGTGCGATGAAGTCGACATTCAATTGGGCCAATTGCCCCTGGGGGAATCCAGAAGATCCCTTGAATTCAACAAACGACATTTGCACGTTAGAGAATGCATAGTCAATCATTATGCAGATGTAGTTCCCACTCTGCCACCCAGGTCTAGAAACTACTTTCTGAATAAGTGGGGACAGATCAGGTGTGTTGTACCTTCCTGGGCCACTGACTGATGGATCCCAGTAGATACTAGTGTTCACCCAATCATATAGGTCTGGAAGCAGAGGGTACCCTTGGGTGAAAGCAGCCACATCGTCTTCATCTGCAACAAATATTCGAAATGCTGGATCTCCAGTTGCGTCTCTATCCGTTTCGATTTCTAAAATGGATGACGTGATAGCCGCACCCTGCGGCACATTCAATGGGAACTGCAGTCCAACTTGAAATTTGAAGGCACCACTCCAGTCTGTTAGGGAGTCAACACCAACATCTAACCTTCCATCGTCGTCGTAGCCATTGAGGTCTATTCCACCTGGGCCCATTGTACCTGGTGGCACTCCATTACCGTAGATATCACTATAGCAATCTCGATTGCTCCCGTCAGGAACATAGGGGCTCACGCTCCCCAAGGTTGAACCGGTCACACGAGCTCCATTTGCCTTCAAGTCGATTTGCTCTGGGTAGGGTCGGACCTGCAACCTCAGTTCAATCTCATCAATAAGGACAAAGGATCCTTGGGCGACTCCCGGTGCTCCTGAAATATCAGTTCCAAGGCCTATATCTAGTACGGATGCTTCGCCTGGTGGTAGATTCTCAAATGCTTCAGATGGAATTGTCACTACTCCTTCAAGCCAAGTGTCAACAACATCCGTTGGCTCAAAATTGTGTAGCTTGACAGTGTAGTCAGCAAGTCTTGTGAACACGAATGTTTGATTCTCCATATCTGAGATTCTACCTGTGCCCATCGTGAAGTATCGAAAGCGTATCTGTGCCGAATACACTTCTCGGTAGGGAATGTCGACTTGCTGGCTCAGATACACTCCGTCGCCAGCGTAGAGAATATCGGAACCTCCCCACTGAGCCTCGAACCTAAATCCCCTAGAATCATCATATCCTCCTGTTTGTGAATTTAGTTCAAATAATCCATGTTCGGGATGGGTTTCGCGTCCTCCCCCTTGACTATCTCGTTCAGTTTTCACAACAGTCCAGCCGTCTGGCACATCTACGTTGTCAGCATTGTCACCCGGGCTATCTATGCAAACAATGAATTTCTCTTGATGATAGTCATCTAGCCTTGGATTGACAAGATCCACATCAACCCAAGTTGAGAGGTGATCGAGCTCAGCTTCAAGCTGCTCGGAGCTCCATCCCAATGGTGGCTCAATCCCAATATATCCTGGATGCGTTGCGTCAATCACAGTTGTCCCGCTGGATGTAGCTAGTCCCTGAAAGTCCACTGCCCGAGGAGCTCCGGTCCCTGATGAAGCGTCCTGCCAGCCTGCGTTTTCAAAATCAGTATCTCGATTCCTATTTTGATCGAGATATGGAACTACCCCATTGAATTCGGGGCCTCCCATTGAAGGGAGCAGGAAGATGATGAACAGCATCATCGCTGCGGCCGGCTTTCGCATATTTTCAACTCCCACTAAGCAGTGCGGATATAGGACCAAAATGAATGGTCAACCAAATGAAAATAAGATATTCTTGTACATTCTTGTAGAGTAATACATAGTAGTAGAACATAATAACGGAAATCGGATTTGATTTTGCCCCACTTTTACAGAAACTCAATTCGCCCTTGCTCAATCAGAGCATTGAGGGCCGGCGGATTGAGGATCTCGATGTTTGGTTCCATCCAAGAAACTAGCTTGGTATCATCCATCAATGAGAGTGTGTGTAAAGATGCACACGAGAACAAGGAGCTCACATCGAGCAGACCAATTTTGTTGCCAAGCATATTCAGCTCTTCAAGCCTTATACATTTGGCTAGGGGGCCTAAATCCACCGCTTCAAGCTGATTTTCGTGCAGATCGAGCGACATTAGATTCTGACATTCTGCAAGGGGGCTTAGGTCTATTTTCGTGAGACCGTTCTTGCTAAGGTCTAGGTGCTTTATGTCACAGTATTTCAATGGGGTGATGTCGAGCACCCTGAGATGGTTTGAGTTTAGTTTCAAGTTCCAAAGAGATGGGCAAAATGCCATCACTACTAGATCGACAGTCATTAGGTTATTATCGCTTAGGTCTATTTCTTCCACATTACTCATGTTGTCTATAGGACTGAGGTCAATTGCCATAATTGTCCTATTTGAAAAGTCTAAAACTGCTTCTTCTGGCGGTACTGGTAACTTCTTAGTTGTCCCATTTGCCAATGTCGCTTTGAAGTGTATCAAGACCTTCACTCACTTAGATATTCGCCCAGCTCAATCTTAGATAATTTCATATCATACTCATTTCAATATATGGCGCTTCATTAACTGGAATCTGCTTACCAAAAATCATCCCATTTTGGTACAAACAGTGATAAGCGATGAATTAATATACTATAATAGCAATAAATGTAATGTATTAATATATACCATAAGATATTCCAATTGGGTGGTGTTGTCGTGAAGGTTCCCGGAACAACCATGGACATAAGTCTCAAGACCAACAAAATATTCGCTGTTGACCAAGGAGTCATGAAGCGGATCAAATACGCTGGTCGAACTTTCATGGAGGTTCTAGAGGAGCTTCAAAGATTTGCATACCTTCGAGGGTATAACGCTCCGACTACTATACTGAAGTTTATTCTCAAGCGAATTGGTCTTCCTGATGTTGAAGTGTTTCCATCTGAGGATGCTCTGACGAAGGAAGATATCGTTGAACTATCAAAAGCACTCAATGTTGTTGATACCCTTAAGGATGAATTTCTATCGCCTTCGGGTCCGGTTATAGCCGCGGAGGATCTAAAGAATTACGTTGTGATAAAGCCGAAGAGGGAAGGAGATTTCACATTAGAGGGTATCATAGAAGAGGATCGCAAACCAGAGGATGTTATCCCTGAGACTCCAATAGAAGCAGAGGCTTCCGCTGTAACTCCCCCAGTTGAGAAACCCAGCATCTGGGATGATGTACCTCAAAGTGAGGAAGCTGTAAAGCTGATCTATAATTTCCACTGGGAAAATCTCCCAACAAATACACCTACTCCTAGAACACAGACTACTGACGATGGAGCACCCAAGAAAGCGAAGTTCATTTGGGATGATGAAGACGAGTTGGAATCCCTAGAGGATGTGAAACCCACCGAGGAACCAGCTCCCGAACTCCTTGGAGACTCACATGAGCTGAAAGCCTTGTTCCTTGGAGAAGCACAAGTAGGTGTGAAGAGCATACTCTTTGAATGTAACCTCAAAGAGGCAGAAGATCTACCCTATGTCTACAGAGATGTTGTACAGCATGAGGACAATCTTATTGGGATAAACGTCTGGACATTTGAAGGTTCACAAGCCGCAAGGATACCCCGACAAGAGTTCTTTACTGGCACGGGAGTTGCAGTTCTAGCGTACTCTGTTGCGGATAGATGGAGCTTCGATAGTCTCGATTTCTGGATTAAGGAGCTCACCAGTGTCTTCTTGGTTCCGCCTCCAATAATTATTGTAGGAAACAAAACAGACCTTAGAGATCACCCTGTCTACGGCGATGAGGAAGAATTTGAACCGCCAGTCACTACAGAGGAAGGCGAAGAGTTCTGCAAGAAGATGGCTAAGGAACTGGGTGAAAGCGGTGGAGCCCATCCAATATTCTTCATGGAAACTTCCAGCATAACAGGTGCAGGCATCTCTGATCTATTAGGCACCATGATCGATCTTTGGTTAACCAATGAGCGACCCAGCATGCCCGCTATTGATTCGCATGTCGTGAAGCACTAGTTGTTGCTTTTCATTGCTCACAAATTACTCCATTCCGAAATGAAGGTCTTAGCTGCTTGTATCCAAGTCTGGACCATTTCATATGTGAACTCGTATCCTTCAGGAACTTCAACAGTGCCATCTGCAACAGCTTGAGTCACTCTCGTCAGAAGAATGTCTGGTTCAGCAATCGCCAAATCTTGGTACGAATGAATACCAATTTGGACAATAGCTTCTGAGTCTTCTTCCGAAATACCATCCAACCAACAGAACCTACTCATGGCTTGCCATTTTGCAGCTATCTCCTGTGAAACTCCACAGATTCTAGCAACTTGAATGGTGCCTGCCGTTAACAGATCTTCTACTGTGGTTATACCTGCTTTCCGGAGCTTCCTACCATAGACTGAACCAATCCCTTCGATTGTTTCTATAGGTAGTTCTTCCAGTGATGCCGCTGGTTCCTCAACCTTGGGCACATATTCCTCAGTTAGAGCCTCCTCTTTCGAGGCTATCGCAGAAGACACAACTTCGCCACTAGCTGCTCCTCTTGAGCAAACTGCTCCTGTGATTAGAGGAGTCAGTAGTAACAGTATTAGAAGAGGATCCATTCCATTATCCACCTCAACATGAGAATGAGTCTGATTGCTAACACTCCATAATGAACCTTTGCCGGATTGGTCCTCGAATTTCTTCTCTGTGCTTTGCTGACAGTTTATCCAGAATCATATTATTAGTAAAACCGGACAAAGCGAAATTGCAGGTGTTACATGACGTGCGACTCCCGGGGACAGATATCGAGGTGTTAGTCAGCTCCAGTATCATTGAGATTCGAGATGCGGATTTTCTGCAGAGCATAGAGTACACTGGGAAAGGGTATGAGAACGTCCTTGATGAAACTCAGCGTATATTGGCCAAGCGGGGATGGGACATAACTAGGCGTGTCATCAAATATGTGTTGGACAGACTTGGCTTGCCTGAGGTTGACTATTTTCCAGACGGCGAATTGAGCCTCGATGAAGGCGCAGATCTGAGTAAGCTAATTGATAGCGTAA
>JAEOTX010000126.1 GCA_016839605.1 Candidatus Thorarchaeota archaeon
TAATACTCAATAGAGACTCGATAACCATTAAAGCAATGTAAACCTACCAACGCGAGATGCTTTTGCCATCGGAGGTTAATTAGACGTGAAAAGGACGCTACCACATCTTGCGTTTATTCTGTTCATCGCAGGTATTCTATGTATGTATCCACTAGCACCAGTTCAGGCTCAGACTTGGACCGATGATGGTGCTCTTACATTTCTCTTGGAAGTCAATGACATATCCGCGGCTGATTCAGATGTTTCATCTCCAATCCCTTACAACCTAACTGATAATTTAGAACTTGAGCTGACCATAGAGGCAATCCAGAACCTCACCATTCACGCAATGAGATTTGTCATTCAATATATGGGAATTCCGATCGTAAATCAGGAGATTCCAATCAACACCGTAGTTCCCACCGGAGTCCCCATAGCATTAGTCAATGAATCAATCCCATTAGGCCCCAGCCTCAGCTTCGGAGGCTTCGACCTCATATCTGGAACGATTATAGGTGAAGTCACGTTCATCTATTCTTTGCTTACTGATCCAGGGACTAACGCTACACTGCCTGAGGACTTTGTTTTGCAGGTTGGAGCCACAGGCGTAGCCGCTATAATGTCTGTGAACGGTCTGATAACGGTCGGCTTTACAGTGATGGCAGTATTTTCGCTGCTCATGGCTCTTGACGACTTCCAGCAGGGAATTATGGCAGCACGAAAGATGCGCGGAGCAAAGAGAGGCTCAGATGTGGGGATTTTTCCTGCGGCAGTAGTTCTTCGGCGTAAACCAAAGAAGAACGGAGAAAAAATCAGCAAGGACGAGTTGGTCCAAAGAGTCAGTGATGCAGCTGGGAAATCCTGGGATCACAAGAGATGTCCCCAGTGCGGCAAGAAGTGGAAGAAAGATGCTACAGATTGCTCAAAGTGCGGCATTGACGAACTATCTGCCGTGAAATACTTCTCTCAAGACATCGCAGAATATGCACCTAAGGCAATGAAGGCAGTGAAACCAAAGAGCAAAGTCACAGTTGGCTCCTTTTCCAAGAAACTCAAGCTCAAGCCTGCGAAAGGTGGTGCACTGGCTGCAGCTCTCACTGATATGGGTATCTTCCAGACTCGGAGTGTTAAGGTACCATTGATGAAGGTAGCATTCGCTGGAATGACTATTGCAGGATTTTATTGGAGCTGGTTGCAGATTCTGAGTGGAGCAACTCCAAGCCTCTTGGACGCGCTCCTGTACGCCGCTGCTGGCCTTGTTGTATCTGTAGTGGTTGCCTATTTCATGAACTTCCTGGCACGAGTACCGAAGCTTGGTTACGACCAATAACTGACTAGTGTAGATGGAGGGACCTACCTAGTTCCTCCCTTTCCACCCCATAATGTGATGAAGATGAATCAGAATGAGCTTGGTCCATTCAGATGGGAGAATGACGAAGTTGAGGTGTTTATTCCCTATAGTGGAGCTGGAGTCGGAACTGCAATCATTTTGACTTCCAAATTCACCGGGAAGATGATGCTACTTGATGTAGGTGATGGCACATTAAGAGATCTCCTCGGACTAGGCAGTACACAATTTGTCAATGACCTTGAATTGGTAGCAATATCACATGGCCACTTTGATCATATGGGGGGCATCCACACAATATTGGGTTTTCTTCGAATGATGAACCGAACTGAGAAGCTCCACATACTCCTCCCTGTTGAATGCACAGAGGCAATAGACGCTATCAGAGGTTTCAGACGGGTCTACAAGGAATCCTTGCCTTTCGAGTTCTGGTATCATGAATTGACCCCAGGATCTGAATTCGACACCGATTTCTTCAAGGTAGCTTCTATCGGGGTGGAACACTTTGGAGCTGAGAACAAGGAAACCCACGATGTATTCATGCCCGCTCTTGGATATAGAATCCGTATTGGTGACACTACTATTGGATACACTGGCGATACTCGTCCCTGTGCAGGAGCAAAAGAAGTCGTTCTGGATACTGACTTGGCTATAATCGAAGCCACACGAAAGGTAACTCCAGAATCAGAGCGTCGTGTACATCTGTCAGAAGAAGAGGCTAATGCATTAGGAAGGCTTGCGAAGGACTATTTGCTCGTTCATAGAATCCCAGTTATTGAGGACTAATTCTCTCTAATGAGAATGAAGCCTTCGAACCAAGCCTCACATGAAGCCTTGGATTAGCCAGAAAAACACCATCCCTAGCACAGCTGAGAAGGGTACTGTAACAACCCATGAAATTACAATGTCTTTTACTTGTTTCATCTGAACAGGAGTGTCTGCAACCCATCCAACAGCAATCAATGCAGCCACTAGTACATGTGTGCCACTCAATGGCAGTCCAAGAAATGTGCCTACAAACATGACTAAGGCTACTGAAATACTCGCTGAGAGCGCTGATGATGGTGACAATGTTACAACCTCAGTCGCAAGTGTCTTGATCACTTTTCGGCCAACAATCATGAGACCTAGTGCCATCCCAATTCCCCCAACAAGAAGTGGCACAAGAACTAATGGCAACAAAACGCCTCCAACATCAGCAAGCCCCTGAAATTCAGGAAGTACAACCAGAGGCGCAATCGCATTTGCAACATCGTTACCTCCTCTACTCAGTGATGTTATTATCAGGAAGAATGCAAGACCATAAGCTGCGAGCCGCTCTTGTCGCTCTAAATCAGTGAATCCCTCTGCTCTTTTCTGCAGGCGTCTCACAAGAGCGAACACCGCTGCTGCGATGACGAATCCAATGACAGGAGATATGATCCAGCCTGCGAACACCTCCAGAACGACGAACCAATCTATAGAGAATAATCCCCAATCCGTGTAGCCAACTATTGGCGCAAAGGCTGCGACTCCTATCACCGATCCAACAATACATTGAGTCGTGCTGATTGGCAATCCCTTTGTAGCAGATGCAAGGAGCAACCAGAGCGCCATTGAAACTAGTATTGCAAAGACCATTTCTGTGGTGAGTGTCAATCCCCCGACTAGGTCGGACCCGACTTTTTCAGATACATTTCCTCCCATGAAGACTGCTCCGATAACAGTAATCAACCCTCCAATTATCACAGCTGTCTTCACAGTCCATACCTGTGCACCAACAGCTGGGGCCATAGCTTCGTCATTACTTCCTATAGCAAAAGCAACCAAGAAACTGATGACGAGCAGGGCTCCTAGTAAGAGGGGTTCCACTATTGAAGGGCCTCCGCCTAGGAGTACTTCACAGCGAGCGTTCGTATGAAATCGCCTGTTTCCTCAGCTCTGATGGGTACACGGAGAATCCTCTCCGATATCGCTCGAAACAGACTGACTTCTTTTGGACTGAAGTCATCCTCATTGA
>JAEOTX010000127.1 GCA_016839605.1 Candidatus Thorarchaeota archaeon
TAATTGAGAATGAAGGCTGCGATGTGGTCTTTACGACATCATTTGGCTTCATGGATGCGACAATTGCAGCTGGAGCTCGACATACCGACAAGATATTCTTCCACTGTTCAGGATTTCTGAGGAGTGAAAACGTAGGCACCTACTTTGCAGACTTCTACCAGCTGTATTATCTGAATGGATTGATGGCTGGTGCGCTCACCCAGACTGGAAAGATAGGTTACGTTGCAGCATTCCCGATTCCAGAACTTGTCAGGCACATCAACGCATTTGCGATTGGCGCCAACGAGGTCAATGCATCAGTCACTACTGATGTACGTTGGCTTCAGACAGATTGGTTTGATCCTCCTGCAGCCACAACTGCGGCTAACGCTCTGATAGCAACAGGAGTCGACATGCTTGCCTTTACAGAAGACTCTACAGCTGTACCACTTGTAGCAAACAGCACGGATGACGTGTATGTCTTTAGTCATTATTCACCCATGCAGTCCTACGCCCCAACTAGCACCATTAGCGGACAGTTGGCAGACTGGGGTGTGATCTATGATGACATAATCCAGAAGATCTACCTTGGCCAGTATACAAACACAAACCTTGAGGACGTTGATTATCTTTGGCTATTGCAAGAGGGCGGAATCGAGCTTGGCGGTGAGTTTGGCGTGCAAATTAACCCCCTCTTCGAGGATGACCTTAAGGCAATTGATGTAACAGATCCACTTCTAGGCACCTTAAGTGTCTACGATTTGATAATGACGAGAATAGCACAGATGAGTATGCCAAATGTAATCTTTGATCCATTCTCTGGACCATTGGACTTCAAGAATGGAACGCAGTGGTTGGCAGATGGTGAACGTGCTGACATTGGGACACTGTTGAGTATAGACTGGTTTGTCGAAGGAATCATTGCAGACATACCCACATGACCCAATCTAAGGGGGATTATCACTCCCCCACCCCTTTCTTTTTGTGTTGTAGGTTTTCCTCTAGAAGCCTACTATTGAAATACTACAAGTCCCCGTAAAGAAAACCTAAGAATGCAGGGGAATCTTACATGGAAACTGCACTAGAGATGCGAGAGGTCTGCAAGACCTTCTATGGAGAAGGCGAAGTTGAGATTCGTGCAAATGACCATGTCAACTTCACACTCAAGAAAGGGGAGATTCATGCCTTGCTTGGAGAGAATGGGGCAGGTAAGAGTACTCTTGTCATGAATCTGTGTCGAAGACCTGATAGTGGATCTGTAATCATAGAGGGAAAAGAACTCGAACTGAAAACACCCCGAGATGCTCTTGAGCATGGGATTGGAATAGCCCACCAAGACCTGTCTCGCACACTTATTGAGAGACATACTGTTGCAGAGAATGTTCTAAGCTTGACAAAGGGCTTCCTTCTATCCATTGACACGGTAGAGGAGGCAGTTAGAGAGGCGGTTCAGAAGTTTGACTTGGGTGATATCGACCCGAAAATGAAAGTATGGAAACTGTCTGGTGGAGAGAAACAGCGTGTAGAGATACTAAAAGCGCTCATCACCGACCCAGGAATAATCATTCTTGATGAACCTACTTCTATGCTAACCCCCCCTGAGGTCGATGATCTATTTGCTCTTCTCGAATCATTGAAAGCTGAGGGAAAAGCCATAGTCATAATCACTCATCATCTTGAAGAAGCAATTCAGATAAGCGACAGGATAACGGTCCTGCGAAGGGGTCAAGTTGTCGACACGCTTGACGAAGGCAGAGTTCAGAAGTTGAAGTCCAATCCCCAGCAGGGCGTCCGAGAGCTCGCTCGTTTGATGGTCGGAAAAGAAACATTGTACGACCTGAAACGGCAGGAGTTGAAACCTGGTCAGATAGTTTTGGAAACTCAAGATTTGTGCGTCGAAAATGACATGGGGATTCAAGTTGTAACTAATGTCAATCTCGGTGCAAGAGCGGGTGAGATTCTAGGCATTGCTGGAATTGCAGGGAATGGTCAGCGGGAATTGCTCGAGTCGATAGTACATTTCCGGGTAGCGAGGACGGGAAAGATACTGTGGCACTCTGACGCAGGTGAATTGAATATCACGAACATGTCTGTTGGTGCAATCAGAGATTTAGGCGTATCATATATTCCTGAGAATAGAAGGAAAGCAATGGTATTGGATCTCACTGTGAGAGAGAACCTAATGATGAGCTACTACTCTGATTCGAAAGGCCTTTTGATTGACCGGGACGCCATGATTCAGCTAACAGATGAACTCATAGAACAGTTTTCGGTGGACACTCCGAGTCCTTTGGCACCTATGAGAAGCATGTCAGGGGGCAATAAGCAGAAAATTGTAGTAGCTAGAGAGATTTCACGTAAGCCAGCACAAGGCTCAAGACGGCTTCTCATTGCTGAGAATCCAACATTTGGACTAGACGTTGCAACAACACAATTCGTTCGTGAAGAGCTTCTAAAACAACGTGACTCAGGTGCAGCTGTTCTATTGGTGTCTAGCGATCTCACTGAAATTCTCACCTTGTGTGACAGAATCAGCGTAATTTACAATGGCGAGATTATTGGGACTTTGACCTCTGAAGAGGCAACCAGAGAATCTGTCGGTCTCATGATGGGAGGATTCGTTTCAGATTCAATTGGTTCTGAGGAGGGGAACTAATATGAATTTGGAGAGTTTCGGTACCTCACTCACCCGACTCAAGACCATGGTTGAAAGGGGTTTTGGATATCTAAAGAGAAAACTATGGCCCTTTGAGATTACTTTCCGAAAGAGATCTTCGAAACTTACATTTGAACAGTCTATCCGAACAAGGATCCTCGCGTTGCTTCTTGGCCTTGCAGTAGTTGCCGTCATATTTCTTGCCTATGGGATAAACCCTTTGGTGCTCTACTTGGACATATTCAGGGTTGCATTCTTCACTAGGTATGGAATTATTGAAACTCTTTCGCGTTTCATTCCTCTACTATTGGTTGCAATAGGGCTTGCAATACCGTTTCGAGCAAAGATTGACAACATTGGTGCTGAAGGTCAGCTCATAGTTGGTGCAATTGCAGCTACTGGAGTAGCTTTTTCTCTTCAACACCTCCCAAGTGGGATTCTGATTCCAATCATGTTTTTGGCAGGATTTGCTGCAGGTGCACTTTGGGCCTTGCCTATAGCAATTTTCAGAGTAAAGAGCCAGTTCAAGGGCTCAGATGTGGTGATTAGCTTCCTTCTCTTCTTTCCCGCCCTCTATCTCGTGGAATATCTTGTCACAGGACCGTGGCAAGACCCAGCAGGCTGGGGCTTTCCTCAATCGCCATTGATTCCAGAATCAGCACGGATCCCCCTGTTTCCCACAACAAGAGTCCATCTGACAATCATCCTAGCAGTTGGATTGACCTTACTCATTCATCAGTATCTAGTCAGAACCAAGGATGGCATCACAGAAACGAAGTTGGGCTACGAAATCAATGTGATGGGAGAGAACCCAGAGGCCGGGGAGGCTATGGGTATGAGTTTCCTCAAGGTAGCAATAATTACAGTGCTACTCTCTGGCGGCTTAGCGGGTCTTGCTGGGGTAAGTGAAGTCGCAGGCAACCCCAATCTATACCGCTTACGGATGGAGATTTCAACAGGATTAGGATTCACAGGCATTGCTGTTGCATGGCTTGGCGGACTCAATCCAATAGGAGTCATTGTCAGTTCGCTCTTCTTTGCTGGCCTGTTGGCCGGAGGGGTTGAGATACAATCCGCTGGACTGCCCTTTGGTGTCGTGAATCTCTTCAATGGTGCCATTCTCTTCTTTGTACTCGTGACTGAGTTCTTCCTGCGACACACAGCTGAATGGAGGTTACGTCGTGACAATTGAGCAGACAGGATCCCAGATTGTGATTGCTGCCACGTTCTTCCTGATTCCCACTTTGGGTGAGATGGTGACAGAGCGATCTGGTATACTGAATCTGGGTATTGAAGGGATGGTCATCTCAGGAGCGGCGGGATCCTTCGCGGCGGCGCATATAACAGGCAACCTTTGGATTGGCGCATTTGTTGGGGCTCTGGTTGGGGGATTATTAGCTCTCATACATGCAATAGTGACGGTCACGTTCAACAGGAATCAGGTTGTTTCAGGTATATCGCTGACCATACTTGGAACAGGATTGAGTAGTATTCTTGGTCTAGGTCTAATAGGTGTGCCAATAGTCCCATTTGGGCCTATAGCTATTCCAGGCCTCAGTGCAATCCCGATTATTGGTCCTATCTTCTTCGACAAGAACATGCTTGTCTACTTCTCATACGTAATGGTTCCGGCCCTCTGGTTTATTCTCTTCAAGACACGGTATGGGATAATGATACGGAGTGTTGGAGAGAATCCGATGGCGGCTTACACGCAGGGCGTTGATGTGGTTCGAATCAGATATCTAAGTGTGATATTTGGCGGGATGATGGCTGGACTTGGCGGTGCATATCTGACTCTTGCATGGATTCCAATGTGGGTTGAAGGTATCACAACCGCTCGAGGATGGATTGTCATAGCCTTAGTGGTTGTTGGACTGTGGCACCCTGTGGGAGCTTTTGTAGGGAGTTACATCTTTGGAGCGTTCGACGTCCTTCGCTATGCTTTCCAGCCACTAGGCGTGCCGACTGCCTTTCTGAACATGTTGCCTTCAATATCTACAATCCTATTCCTAGTCATCTGGGGAGTGTTATTGAACCTGCAAAAGGTAAAGAGTATCGTGGGAGCCCCCTCATCTCTCTGTGTGCCATTTGAAACTGAATGAGGAGGGTACTATCTACTCCACTAACTCTTCAGACTCGGGAAACCATGGTGGGTCTACCATACACAGGAACACTAGATCAGAATCGCCTGTATTCTCAATATGCTGAATCCCTTTTGGTGGGATGTAGACCACATCACCTGATGCAACCTCAGCAGTTTCGTCATCAATATGCATGACTCCTGTGCCGTGAAGGATATAGTAGACCTCAGATGCCTCAAAGAATCTGTGTGGAAAGGATGCCTTGCCTGGTTTTACAATGGCATGAGCAATACTATAGTCAAGCTTCAGATTCTCCTTGTCATGACGGGGATTCAGGAGTTCTCGAAGTATTGTGCCATCTAGAGCCACTATCTCCTCACAGTCATCAAATCGTTTGATCCACATGCAATCCAACTCAATTGTTGGCTGCAAATTCAGACGTATTTGTTTTGTGCATCTCTACTGCAGCACAAGTCTTTCAAAAGTCTGGAGGACTATTGTTATACCACTTGGGAATCTTCTCCATCGCAGGTCTATAACCATCTAGCACATGTCGTGAGATTACGAGTCTTTGAATCTCACTTGTGCCCTCGTATATTTCGTAGAGTTTTGCGTCTCTGAACAGCTTCTCAACTGGATATTGATCGATGTATCCGTATCCTCCATGAACCTGTACTGCCTGATGAGCTACTTCCATAGCGGTTTCTGTCGCCATGACTTTCGCAATACTAGCCGGAATTGTAGGGTCCATTTCGTTGTCGGCGGCCCAAGCAGCCTTTAGGTATAGAAGTCGCGCAGCTTCGACCTTGGCATACATGTCACCCAGTTTGAAACTGACAACTTGAAAGTCCTTGAGTTTCTGATCGAATGCCTCTCTTCTCTGGACATATTCTCTGGCGTATTCCATTGCCGCCCTAGCTAGACCCGTGGCAAAGGCTGCAATTGAAGGTCTAGTCATACTGAATGTCTGCATAGCAACCCTGAACCCCTTACCCTCTTCACCTAGCAGATTCTCAGCAGGAACCTTCGCATCTCGAAAAACGACTGATGATGTGGTGGATGCTCTGTGCCCCATCTTCTCAACCGGACGACCGGTCTTTACTCCAGGAGTGTCTGCGTCAACAATGAATGCACACAATGCCTTGTGTCTTTTACTTGGGTCAAGACTTGCAAAAACTGTGAAGTAGTCAGCATGAGGAGCATTTGTGATCCAGAACTTCGATCCATTGAGAACATAATGGTCGCCCTCTTTCTTCACACGTGTCTTTATTCCTGCTACATCGCTGCCCATTCCAGGCTCAGAACATGCAAAGCTCACAAATTTCAGGTCTTCTGTGAGTGGTCGCAGATATTTTTCCTTCTGTTCAGCGTTGCCAGCAATCAGGATTGGTTCAGCGCCAAGACTGTTGACATAGATACTAGTTGTCATTCCAGCACAGCCTGCAGCCAACTCTTCAACGGTTATGCACTGTTCAATGGACCCAAGACCCAGACCGCCATACTCATTTGGTATTGCCAAGTTCATTAGGCCCGCTTCCCAGCACTTCTTGATAATAGGAAGAGGGAACTCGCCGGTCTTGTCGTAATAGTGAGCGTATGGAATCATATACTCTTGAGCAAACTCGCGGGTCCTGTTCTGTAGATCAATCTGTTCTTTTGTAAGGCTGAAATCGACCATAGTTCTCCCTCAAGGGATTCAACTAACAACTGGTAGAGCGTGGTGGTATAAGGCCATTACCAAATGACAAACACTGGATGAAGGATTAGTTTTGGCTAGTAATCTGACGAACTACCTCGGGAAGATTCCACTTGAGTTCCAGCTCCAGTGCACCCTCGTCAGGGCCGGGACAACGTCTTACACAGGTTCGACATGCCACGCACAGCCAGAGGTCAACCTCGACTGTTCCAAAACCAGGGGAGTCATCTGTTAAAACGATGTCACCTACGGGCTTCTGTGCTGCAAGACCTTTCACTGTTCTATAGAAGAGTGCTCTATTGACAGGTAGGCTATCGAGCTCCTCATCTGAAATGTCAAAGAACTTGGACACTTCAACCACTGGTTTCAGTTCGATTGCATCTTCAGGACATGAAATCTCACAAGACTTACAGCCCAAACACTTGGAAAGGTTCCAATCGATTGTACCAAAGCCAAGCAAGGGAGCATAGCCCATCATTGCTTTGTATTCATCAAGAACTGATGGTACGTCCACCTCTGCTAGGTCGTCTAGTGTGACTTTTGGTCGTGTGCTAGGAATCTTAGCACGTGTACGATAAGCCAACGACACAGCGGATCTAATCTTTTCCTCTATTCCTGTGAGTATGTCTTCTCCAACGACATTTCCTTCAATCGTGATCTTGATCAGCGTGTCGCGACCCTTTGATAGGGTTTCTAACGCATTAGCCACCTTACCAATGTCTTCAGCCTTCAGATCTTGGAGAAGCGATTCAAACTCAGAAGATGCCTCAGTGAGTTGAAGTGCCAGTGAACTTGCAGTCTCAATTGTGAGTTCAGCTTCCGTAGGTGTCCTTGGAACATCATAGAGAAGATAACCATGGCTCTCGCCAGGAGAAGTGAGTAGCTCGTCCCTCTTCATACGAAGCAGATGTTGCAGAATCCGGTTCTTCGGGATGCTAGTCTTCTCTCCAAGGTCCTTTGCAGTCATTGCTCCTAGTTCGCGAATGAGTATGAGAATTGTTCCCCGTTCAAGCTCGTTGTCCAGATAGCTGGACATCATTCTCTCATAGACCTCTGGGTCCAGTTTCTCACCATAGACATTGGTTCCTGAAACCAGATTGGGTCCTTTTTCGAGGGTTATCTTCAGTCGGAATCTTGCAAAAGCCTCGAGCCCTGCAGAAACTAGTAAGCGTAAGTCTTCAGAGCTATCAGCAGGTGAAGATTGCAGAACTGCTTCGGTTGCTTGGTCAACCGTTTCACGCAGATTGTTCATGGATTCGGCAAGGACTGTTTCATCATATTGACCAATTTTCTGAAGCCTTCCTAGCAAGGGCTCCATTCTCTTGACTGAATCGACTACAGAAGATTTTGTATCACCTTCAAGCGATTTTCCCATTCCATTCAGCTGTTGTAGTATTCTCTTGAACACCAATGTGGAAGCAGGAATAGCCTCAAGAACGCGCGAGAACACCGGTGCATCCTCGTCAAGACCAACCATTTCAACCTCCCCTCTTTGAATCATGCTCACTATGGCGGTCTGTATATCGGAAGATCGTGCGTTCATCAGGTGGCTAATCTCTAAGACAGTACGTGAGCCCATCTTACCAAGGATAAAGATGATGACTCCGCGTCTGAGTTCAAGCATTATATTTTCGGATACTAGCTGCAAAGCTCGAGTTTCATCAATGCGACCCTCCCGAATCCCTCGCTTGACTTGAGCAGTCGTTCTAAGAAATGGGCCATATCTTGTCTTAGTACCTAGCTTCTGGAGGGCATCTAGGGCTGACGCGGGATCATCTTGAATTCCAGATACAGCCTCTGATATTGACGCAACAAGAGTCTCTAGTTCAGAACTCGCCTCTTCTGCAGCAGATTTTGCATTGGTTTCATACCCTGTGATGACTGTTTCAATCTGTGTGATTAATTCTGATACAGGACTCAGGAGGGAATCTATGTCGACTGCAGTATCAATTTCTTCTATATCATCTGTGCCTTCCAAGGTTTCTGATCTGGTGTTTATCGAAGTAAGAAGACCACGAGTGCTTTCTGTGTCACGGATGGAAACAGCTTCCTGAAGATGAGATATTGCTTGCTTTAGTAGCCCCCTATCGGCTATTCGAGAAATGATATCAGAGCTTTCTGTGGCTTCTAAGAACTGCTCGAAATAAGCATCAGGGAATGCAAGAATCTCAGCTGCAAGTGGTTCTAGTTCCGTCTTGAGGTTGGCTATCTCTTCGCTAACTTTGCTTAGTGGAATGACAGCCTCTTCTTTCAGGCCACCAAGTGCTAAGACCATGTCCATCATGCGCCTTCGTTTCGGTGCCATATCAGACAGGCTCTTGGATTCGCTCACTCGGTCACCTCCATCCACTTGCCGGCTGTCCCTTTATGCACTGGTGTCGGACCAAGCTCTTGAGCTCGTTTCACCATCTCACGAATCGCGCTTGTGAATCTGTCAGGTTCAGCACTGAACATCCGGAACATGTCAACTCGTTCGCCTTTCCAGCCAATGGCATTCAGTATATCACGAGTGACATCTACTTGGACTTGGGCAATCTCATTGCCAGTTCCACCAATATGACATCGGTCCGTTTCACAGGCGGCAATCATCACTGTGCTAGCCCCGTGCTCAAAGGCTTTCAGGATATCAATGATAGAAACTCTTCCTGCACAGGGAACTGGAATCAACCTAGAACTGGCAGGATATTCCATCTTTCGTGTACCAACAATGTCTATCGTTGAAACAGAACATTCCTCGCAATAGAAGCAAACAGTGATTGGATATTCAGAGTCAGCTTCGTTAAGAACTGCTTCTATTTCTGACCAGAGCTGGGAGTTTGATAGGAAGTTGAGCTGTGTCGCTCCGGAGGGGCATAGGCTTTGACAGACACCACAAGAATGGCAATTCAGAATGTCTATTGCTGCTTTGAAGAGGATCTTTTGTGCTTCGTCTTCTTCCTCTGCATCTGTCTGTTCTATCATTAGAGGAACACCGCGGGGACATTGCTGTGCACAAAGACTGCAACCTACACAGTCATCGACATCAAGGACTGCACCCCGCGCAACCTTCTCGATTTTACCTCCCTGAAGCTCGTTATGCAGGACAAGTGCTGCAGCTTGAGCATCTGTGACTGCTTCAAAGACAAATTGTGGTCGTGTGATTGCACCTACTGCAACTACACCACGTCTGCGTGTTTCAGTTCGTCTTAGCTTGCCATAGAGCTCTTTGATATGGCCATCTTCCTCAAGTGTATAACCAAGCGTTTCAGACAGCTCGGCTACACCATCTGACGGAAGAATTGCAGAAGAGAGAACTACAAGATCGGGGGTGCTTTCCAGATATTGGTTAAGAAGGGAGTCATAGATACGAACATGAGTTTCATCATCACTCTCCCAGACCATGCTGACTCTGCCACGTATGTAATCGACTCCCCGTTCTCGTGACTCCTTGTATATCATCTCATTCTCAAATGGCACACGAATATCCATGTATACAACCTGTACGTTTGTATCAGGATTTCTCTCAAGAATCTCTAATGAGTTATCAATTGCAAATGTGCAGCAGAGTTTGCTACAGTCACGTTTGTAGTCCTCTGACCTACTGCCAACACATTGAACCATTATTACCTCATTCACGGGTTTCCCGTCTGAAGGACGTACCATGTTGCCTTCTGTCAGCATGCGAGAGAGCTCGAGCTGTGTCACGACATTCGGATTCTTCCCATATTGATACTCGTCCATCATGGTTGGTTTGAACTCTTGGAATCCTGTTGCTAGTACTACTGCTGAAGTCTGCAAAGTCTTCTCGTCTTCATCATCAGGAATGTTATAATGAAGTGTGAAACTGCCCAACTCGCCCTCAACAAACTTCACAGTTGTGTCTGTCATCACATCGATGTTCTTGTCGTTCTCAAGAGCGTTGAGTCGGCCACTGAAGACCTCTTTTCCAGACTTGCCAGTAGGAGCGACAACTGGCAATTGGACAACATGACCCCCAACACTCGATTCACGCTCCACCAGGGTCACATGATAACCTAAGTTAGAAAGACTGAGCGCGGCTTCGACTCCAGCAATCCCACCCCCAATCACTGTCACATGCGCTGGGACTTCTTTCATTTCAGAAACAATGGATGTTGAATCAACGGAACGTGCTAATGCACCTCTGATCATGTCCAGTGATTTCTTGGATGCTTCTGAAGGATCGTTGTGGACCCATGCAGAATGCTCACGGATGTTAACATATGTGATTCTCGAGGGGTCTTTGCCTTGAGACTGCAGATATTGATCAATACGAGGTTGTATCTTCTGGCTTGTGCAGGCTGCGACCACAAGTCTGGCTTCATTCTCATCTATCAGCTTAGCTATGGCTTCAAGTCCGGAATCTTGGCAGCCAAGGTCGTGCAAAGTTACTGAACCGGCTAAGTCCAGCTTCTTGACCTCTGCTTCCAAGAATTCGTAGTCTAACTTCAACTGTTTTCCACAAGTACAGAGGAGGACTGGCGATTTATTGCTCACAATTCATCACTTCCTTCCCTGGAGTATCTTGCTCACGACAGCCCTTGCTTGATTGACACTTTCAGGAACTTCTGCAGGACCCAATGCCCCACCGCAGGCATAGACGTGTTCTCCTGCCACTACTTCATTCTCAGAGATCGGGTCGGCAGGTCCAACATACCCGCTTGCTGAATTGAGGCCCAGTGAGCTGAGAAGCTCATCAGCGGCTTCTGGAGGTTCAAGTGCCGATGAAAGCACGAGAAGGTCCACTGTAAATTTGAGATATCTATTTAGTAGCGAGTCGTAGACATGAACGTCCAATGTACCATCCTTTTGACTTTCCACTCGACTTACTCTACCCCGGACGAACTCCACTCCAGCATCACGTGTTTCGCGGTAATACCTCTCATGCTGGTCGTAGGTCCGAATATCCATGTAGACGACACTAACTCTCGAATCGTTACGTTCACTGGAGATGATGTTGGCATGTTTCAGAGCAAAGACACAACAAATCTTGGAACAGAATGGGTAGTAATTTTCGTCCCTGCTACCTACACACTGAATCATCATCACATTCTTGACTTGAGCCCCATCTGAAGGACGTACCAACGCTCCAGCGGATTCTCCATTAGGATCGAGCATCTGTGCAAGCTCAAGCTGTGTAATGACATTGGGTAGCTTCCCATAGCCATACTCATCCACCACTGAAGGCTTCATCTCGTGATAACCAGTTGCAATGACAATATCTGAAACTGTGACTGTTTCTTCAGTTTGAATGGCACTCAGATTGATTGCTTGTGTTGGACACTCATCCTCCGCCTTTTTCGCACCATCGTCCGTTTTCTCAGGATCATAGCTCACAGCCTGCGGTTGACACTGGGGTGATGCCAAAAGAAATGCCTCTGAAACATTAGTGCAAAGACCACATAGAGTACATCTTTTGGGGTCCACATACTGAGGACCGAGGTCAAGAATAACTGAAAACTTGCCGGGCGTCCCAGAGATTCCTTTCACCCTTGTATCGGTCTTGAGGTCTATATTGGGCTGGTCAACCATTGCACTCCGGTAGAAACACTTTCGGATGCCCGGACGCCATCGATTACCCTCGAAACAATAGAAACAGTCGTCTGTGGGAAATGCTTTGTATAATTCAAGCGCATTACCACCAATGGTTGACTTTCTGTCGATTAGGATGGTCTTGACACCGTTGTCTGCCAGCTCCACTGCTGCTGTCATTCCTGCCACACCGGCACCTATGACTAGAACTGGATCAGTCAATGCTATGGTCACCTCAGCCGGACAGATGATCAAGGATAGGGTCAGCAGGGACACGGTTCATGCTGAGACCTATCTCTTCCTCATTCATACCCATTGCCAAAGCCAAGATTTGCGGATACAAAAGAACTGGGAGATCATAGACTTCTCCGTATGAGTCCTTCAAGCCCAGCTGCTGCAGATCAAGTTGGTTCCCACATGCAGGGCATACCACAGTGATGAAGACCGCACCGGCATCTTTCATTGATTTAAGTTTGTCTCGAGCAAGTCTGATGGCTAACTGCTCATTCACCGGTAGAACTGTGGCACCACAGCACTGCTTCCACAGGGGATAATCAATTACCGTCGCACCCGTAGCATCAACCATCTCTTGTAGAATCTCAGGTCTGAATTCCGTCACGTCTAATGGACGCAAGAGATGACACCCATAATGAATAGCAATTCCCACGCCGTCCAAAGGCTTTGTGACTCTCTTTTTGATTTCCTCGATTCCAATATCTGTGTACATTGCCTCGATAATGTGTCGAACATTGATGGAACCCTTGAACTCTAGTCCCATCTTCTTTAGTTCGACGTTGATCTTCTTCAAATCGTCCTTGTGATGTGTGAGGTGATGGAGTACGTCTTTCAAAGATCCAAAACAACCATTGCAAGGGGTCACAATATCATGACCGCTCTTCTCTGCGATTGCAATTGTGCGTGCATTGACTAAGAGCCAGCCAAAGGTGTCAATTGACCGAAGATTGGGGCTGCCACAGCATGCAACATCCTCAAGGTAATTGAGATTCATACCTAGAGCTTCAGCCACTTTGAACATTGCAGCCTCGTAATTGGGGTAATTGGCTGGAACACTGCAGCCCATGTACAAGCTATAGACTGGCATCTTATTCTCCATCCTCCACAAGTTTGCCTGTCCGAGTGCTTTTCAGAATCGACTGTATGCCCTCTATAGATAGACCGGGCACTTCTGGCTCCAGGTCTAGATCCTCACGCTCCCAATCATTGATGACTTCATAGAGTTGTCCCTTGTCAACCAGTGTCTTTCCTAAGGCAAGAACGTTCTCAGGTACATGTCCCTCTTCAGCAGCTAAGTTTTTGCAGTCGAAGAATATGTCAGTAACGCGCACCTTCTGAGGACAACGCTCTTGGCACTGGAAACATGTCAGACACTCCCAAATCTCCTTGCTGGAAAGAACTTCATCCCGCATACCAAGGAGAATCATACGAATCAGTTGGTGCGGCATGTAGTCCCATTGATTGGCAATGGGACATGCAGCAGTGCAAGTCGAACATGCAAAGCAAGCTGAAAGCTCCTCGCCGTTTGGCATACTGCTAATATCATTGCGAAACTTAGGGTCCAGCTTAGTCATGTCAATAGGGTCAATCAGGGTAACTGGAGGACCAGTCTTTTCTTCAGTTTCTGTCATGAGGGATACACCTCTAGGAAATGACCGATGCAGTGACTGAATGCGACAGCGGAATTAGGGACCTATATTAAAGGTTTGCAGAAGGAACACGTTCGTGGGCGAATCAGAGGACAGGGTCTTGTAGAAAAAGATAGATTATGTTTCAGGTAGACCTTTCTTATAGATAAGAAAAAGAAGCCCAAACGTGCCAAGAAGGACTACTGCTTCATACATTATGATGTTCAAAAGATCTTGATCGAACAGAGGGTAGGACAGTGCTCCTACAAGAGCAAAGATGCAGCATGTAATGGCCACGAGATAGAGTATCCATTGTGATTGCAGACGCATGTCATCACTGATATGTGCGTCACTCTTAGGATTTTCTGTTACGAAGCTCAGGGCATGCTGAAGAGAATCTGTTCAATTTGTGCATGGAGGGATTCCCAGTGACTGATTGTTTCCATGCTTAGCTCAGTGACAAGTTTCAACACGTAGCCCTTTAGGTCATCGGGACTGCCTTGCAGTCTTTCGAGCATTGAGTTATTGTCATCAAGAAGACGGAGTGCTCCAGAAATAGCAATCTGAAACTTCTCATGTCCTTTTTCAATTGATTCTCTAGATGATTCAATTTGCAGCAGTACTTCTCGTAATTGATTTGCTAGTGAATCATTCTCCACTAGTCACTGCCTCCTCCATCAGTCGAGACTCTCACCACTGTACCATCAGTAAGCCAGACCTTCGCATTAGCTGCGGGGATTGTTATCAGGTCCTCCTTCTTGAATGGGCCATATGTACGCTCATCAATTCCAATAATAGAATCATCTATCGAACGTAGGAATCTCACAATGACGTAATCCACCACATCGTCCTGAGAGGGCGCCTCGCTGTCTTCAGTAGGTTGAGTCAATGTTGAGGAAGGTATTCCTGTGAGAGTTTCTCTGATGAAGTTTGAATGCCCCTCAAAACCGCGGAGAAGTCTGTTGTAGAGTTCTTCTTCGGATAGAACCATGGCACCTAGAGGGCGTCTTTGTGCCATTGCGGCTCGGATAATCTTTTTTCTACGTAACATCAAGAGATCCTTGAGCATGAACTCTAGATTTAGGGCCTCTTGTGTATACATGTCTGCTTGAAGCTGGTTCTCAGCAGGAGTTTCTGTTAAGGCGTATCGAATCTTGGACAGGTATTCTGTCATCTTACTGAGACGCAAGTCTTCAAGATTCTGAAGCTCTTCATTCGCCTTTTCAGTAGCCCAAGCAGCACTAATGTCCTTGTATAGCGTATTACTCAATCGTCGCCACTCCCTTACACAACATGAATACTGCCACTTCCATTGGTAACTCCACGCTTTCCTTATGAAATGGACCATAAGTGTCATCGCCAATTCGGATTTCCGGGACGGGGAGTACACTCTCGAATCGTAGCTTCAGATTGCCATTTCTCACTGCAAGTGCGTCGCTGAACGGGTCAAATTGATCAATCTCATCACGAGTCAGAAGCTTTACTGAAAACCCAGTCTTTCCATTAAGACTGCCAATAAGACGAATTACCCGTCCTATGTCATGGGTCACTGGAAGATCGATTTCTCCACCAAATGACTCTACTGCCTTGATTGCAATCTCCTGCCAGAACTTATCCCCCACGCCTTTCACCTTGGGGCTCAAAATAGGCGGCTCTCTCAAGAGACCCTTGATTGCAGATTCTTTGTGTGCCTTGAGCAGACGAACCCATCGCTCCGTTCCATTGTAAGATTCAATATTTTGGATAAACTTGATTATGGCCTCTGCTACCCGATTACCCCAGCCAGGCACATCAAGCTGTGGATTGCTCCTTGTAGGTAGAGGTACATTCTTGGAAACTACGATCACTCTGTGTCTGTCCATTGGAGAAGTCTCTTTTGCTGGGGTAATTCTGAACCCCATTCCAGTGATATAATGTGCAATTTCTGTACGACCATCTGAATCAAGGTGGAAGACTCGGGGGTCACGGACTCTCATATGGTATCCTCTGTGACCGCTGAAATTCAGCTGGATATGTTCAGAATCAATTCCAAAGTCTTGGACCAAGAACCCATCAAGGACCTTTATCGTTTCTTTCTTGGCATCCTCTAAACACTTGTCACATAGCCATTTGCGACTAATGAAACTCTGCCCTCCACACTTTGGACAGCCTGTATTAGGAGCAGGGCCCGTGCCCGCTTCAAGACAGCTTGAGTCATTGCATCTCCAAGAGTCATGTTCCTTGGTGCAAGGGGAATTGAGATGATCTGCATCGATATCAAAGATAAGCTCAGCACCCTGCCATCCCTTATCTCGAGCAACCGGGATGTTGTAGAAGGCTGCAGAGTGATAGACACTATGAGGAGCTACTTCCACTAACTCTTTGAGCAATGCTTTCTGTGTGCGAAATCCTATGTGACGTATCCAATTGGTCACTGATATGTCAGTAGAGCCGCAGAATGGACAAGAGGGATATCTATTGAATGCGATACCTGAACGGTCGCAGCCATAGGCCACTTCATTTCCCGAATCATCCGTCTTAGTTCCTGATGGACAGCTCCAAGCATATTCCCAATCCTCAAAGGCGAACTCGCGAGTGTGGATCTTGTTTGGTTCATCCACATTGGCATGATTTGACTGATAGTAGTTTTGAAATGTCAGGCGTAGGAATTTGCTTCTTGTTTCCCAAGTACGATCTGACATGCTTACAACCTCGTCATCGGCGACCTGGAATTGAAATCTGTCTTCATTGATAGTTTGTTATGATTGAAGACATGATTCTCCATCAAGTCGATCTCCGATCCCGCTCCACACGAGGTGCCAGAATGAAACTGATACTGCCTATCTCTGCTATTGGAAACTCCAGTAACATGGGTTTGTTTTCACTAAACTGGAGCGTGAGACTATCTGTTGACATTGCTTTTGCGATTTCGGAAAGATAGTTCAGTGCATACATAGCCGTGGGTTTGGCACTCACTTCGAGATGGAAAATCACTGATTCATCTCCGGCTGCCTTCATCGAGACCTCCGCCTCTCCAGTATCACCTTCACCTGTGAATGTCAGTGTCTTCCCACTGGCGGCTATCCGTAGATGACTAGACACTACTCCAATGTCTTTCACAGCCTGTTTGAACGCATCAGCAAACATCTCAGCCTTTGCGTCAAACTCCAATGATGGTTTCTTGGTACGTTCATCCGGAGCAGTCAGGAGTTGAAGTTTGAACTGCCTCTGTGCTTGGCCAATCATCTTTATCTCAAATCGGTTATCGTCCTCGTCCAACCTGAACTCGAGTCGATCATCACCAGCCATTCGCTTGCTGATTTTATTGAGCTCGTCAACTCCAAGGCATATATCGTAATTGCCATCGCAGTCATACTCTTGGAATATCTTGGCAGGCAGCACTAAATCTACCATTGCAGCTTTGGACGAGTCCAGCTGTCGTAAGATTATGCCACTTTTTGATACGATGAAGTGCACCTCTGTCAAGAGTGTTGCCAAGGCATCTACAATTTGCTTCCACGTACTAGTACTATCAAGAGTTGCATGAAACATCTCGACGCGCCTCCAGTTCTCTGGGACATATTGTCATTCGTGTTACCCATTAAAATCTACTCGTCTACCTGTGAACTTCACTCATCAGCGGTTGAAGAGGTACAGAGCCTTTCCATTCACCTAGACAGGGCTCGGACGACTTCATCTTCCATCTCAATTGCCTGTTTGTACATCTTTGTGTCAAGGTTATTGATGTTATATGCCAAAGAAGCAGCCAGTCTGAGTTCTTTTCCATCAGAACCGGTTTTTTCTGTGACCTCACCTATCAACAAGTACTTCTCAGCAACATTGAGGGTCCCTTCTACAGTAACAATGATTTTCGCAGCATCATCTACATTGTCATAGATGTCTTGTACCAAGGAAACACCTGGATTGGATTCGATTACAATGCCCATTATCCGCACGGGGCCTTCAGTATTAGCTGATAACGAACGGACAGTGACCATCTTAGCAGGTTTTCGGCGGGGGTATTTCTTTTCCTCAGTCAAGGTTATCACACTGTATTTAGTTCAGACAGAGTCTGATATTAAGTCCTCCACTCAACCACCATAGTTGCGCCAAGTGTGTTTGCATTCAGTACATCTATAGAACTCGGTGGCACCCTCATCACCACGTCTTGTCTGAACAGTCCAGTAGTATGCGTCATTGTGGCCGCATTTTGGACAACTCGCCTTGGTGATAGGCATTGGAATAGAATCATCCTCAACTACCACAATCTTGTCGCGAGGTGTCTTCTCAAGACGATGAGAAACAGTAAGCCTGCCCTTGATTGGTTTGGAATGCCCACAGCTTCGACATTTCAAGTGTCTTGATCCATCCTCTTCAGTTGCAGGGATCATCATTGCGCCACATTTGTCACAAAATTCCATATTTCGGCACTCCGAGTTCTCGATGGCACTGCGCCCTTTCAAATTAAGCCTTGCTGAAGGACAGTATACGGCAACGAATCATTCTGATTGATCAGGAAGGAAGCTCATTACGCCAAGTAGTAGTTTCTGAAAGGCACGAGAAGCTATTTCACCCTCCTGCTTCCTATTTGTTTCCGGATCAATGTTAAGCTCCTTAACGAGATTCGAAACTATTGACTCAATGGTAAGACTACCAGTAAGCCAAAGATAGGCCATTATCGCTTCATACGCGTCGGCAGCTACACCTGAGTCTGTTCTTCGTCCAATGTGAGTGTAAACTGGTGTGTCACGAATAGCACGTGCAAGAACTGAATCACGTACTTTCTCTCCTGTGGGTCCCATTAGAACTTCGGACTTAGCCAGAGAATAGCAGAGGTTGACAAGGTTGTCACCTAGCTTCGCTAGACCTTTATTTCTCATGATAGCTTTTGTGTTTGGGTGTTCTTTGAGGAAACCCCACATCATTGATTCACCAACGAAAGGGCTCCATATTCCCTGTTCTAGTCTACGCTATAGTCCGATACAGCCTGATTAACATCCTTGCGGAACTCTTCAGTGCGTGCCAGCATCTTCTCGAGAGCTTCTCTAAGGACCACCTTTGCCTGACGCTTTGAGGACTTCTTTGTCCTCACAGTGACTATAGGACTTGCAAGAAGTGGATGGTCGATATTATATCCAGCAAATTCCACTGCCGGTTCTTCGAGAAGGGTCTTGCGTAATAGATTGCAGAACCCATGGTCTTCTTCTTGGAACTCGATCTTCAGTTCATATCGTTCTTGCTCGATAACTCTTGGCTTCATCTAGTGTCATCTCCGGTGTCTATCTCGACGGCCCCGACCTCTGCTGTCCCTTCTATCATCGAAACGTCTAGAGAATCGACCTCCATCTCTGTCACGGGGTCCGCCTCTGCGGTCATGTCGTCGATCGTCATAGGACCTCCTTCGGGGTGCAAGGTCCTGTCTTGTTTCAATTCCAAACATTGCCCCATAGTCCTTTGCTACTTCACGTGTTTCACGATTTTCACAACGGAGACAAATGAGATTGTTGTAAGTGGTCAGTGTAAGTTCGTAGCCACATTTCACACACTTGGCACCTAAAACACCTAATTCAGGACCCACGAGACTTAGTTGGACGGGTATCTCATGTGTATTGAGAACTGTTGCTCTAACAATGTCTCCCTTCCGTAACACATCTCCCATGGACTTCACAAAACGTCGGGTTACGTTGCTTATGTGAATCTCACCAATAAAGGTACTTAGAACGTCCTTGTCATTTCGTTTTACAATAGTGACTTCAGCACGTTGTTCCCAAGCATTGGTGACCTCTCCAATCACGATGTCGCCTCTCACTGGGAGTGCAAGCCTCATGCTTCCATCACCCTCAAGTACTCTGATACTTCGGTCCTTGAGGTCGATGGAAACTCCACCGGAGGTTGCCGCATAGACGATTCCATCCTGTTCATATGTACCGAAACCAGGCATCAGCTCTTCAATAACACACAGCTGGTCTCCAGGGACTACGATATCCCCACTCTTTACATCAGCCATTGTACTTCATCATTCCTCTTGTCTGCATATGCGATAAAGGTCCACTCCAACCAAATGCTTCTGTTTCCTATGAAATTTGTAGAGTCGAGGTATTGGAAACTCGAAAGTTTCGACCTGTGTTATCTTTCCTCCAAGATCTTCAATTTTGGAATCCAGGAAAGCCCTATTCTTTTCACCGGCCAAGTGCATGCTGTATGTGACTTTCGCGAGTGATATTGCCTTCCTCAGGAAGCTCAGGTCCGCACCTCTCTTCTTGACTCCGAAAGGTGGATTGGTCACCACAGTGTCAACGGGCCCTAGCACTTTAAATGAGGTAACATCCCCGAGGACCCAATCTGTTGTGTTTTCAGTCCTGAGTGAGGCTGAATTCTTTTGAGAGACCTTTAAGGCTTTGGATTGCACATCAAGGCCGACAACGTGGGATGCTCCTAGAAGAGCAGCTCCAATGGCAAATATACCATCGCCACACCCAAGATCACAGACTTTCTTGTCCTTTATGTCATCGTGTTCCATGTGAGCGGCGAAGAGAACGGCTGCTGCAATATTGGCTGGTGTAGGATATTGTTCCAAAGAGACCTCATACTCCCCCATTCTTTCGATTGACTGCAGCATGATTTCAAGATCTCTTAGGAGCAATATTCAATCACCCAGCAATGCGAGATGTCCAGAAAACCAACCTTGATGAATCCTACGGACAGCAAGAAACTTGGTTCTGGTAATACGTACCTTTAACTGGACGATATCTCCATATGTTCCATAGGCTCCAGTGGAAATCCAGTGGAACTTGCCTCATCTTCTGATGGAGAGACGAGAGTATGGAAAAACCTCTAGACAAGCTTTTCGACAAGTTCCTTCAAGGTCAGGCCATTTTCAGAGACAGAAATGCGCTAAGGCCAACGTATGTGCCTGATGAACTCCCCTACCGAAACGAACAGATGAATCGAATCGGTGCGATTCTAGGGCCTGCGCTCCGTGGAGCTCCGCCATCAAACATCCTGTGCTATGGTAAGACTGGTACAGGAAAGACGGTTGTGGCGCGTTACGTTCTAGATCTGCTGGTGAAGAAAGCTACGGAAAGCGGGGTCAGACCCCCACTTACTGCGCATATCAATTGCAGAATTGTTGGCACAAACTATAGAGTGCTGCGTCAATTATGTGAAGATATTGATGCAAGGATGCCAGATGGTTCTGAGGTGCCCTTCACAGGTCTGCCGACTGATGAGATTAGATCCATCTTCAAGAAGAAGCTCGATTCGGATTCTAGCATAATGGTAGTTGTGCTTGATGAGGTGGACTCTCTTGTGAAACGTGATGTGGGTCAGGGTAATGATATTCTCTACGGATTGACTAGAATGAACGGAGAACTGGAGAAGAGTCGAATCTCAATAATCGGGATAAGCAATGATTTGAAGTTTAAAGAGATGCTGGATCCTAGAGTCCTCTCGACACTGGGAGAAGAAGAAGTCATATTTGCACCATATAATGCGGTCGAGCTGAAAGGAATCCTACAACAGAGAGTGGTAATCGCGTTCAACAAGAATGCAATTGGTGAGGAAGGTGTCATCAACCTCGTGGGGGCTCTTGCCGCCCAAGAGCACGGTGATGCAAGAAGAGCACTGGATCTTTTGAGGACCTCAGGCGAGCTTGCTGAACGCAACGGAGATGAGAAGGTAATTCAAGGACATGTTCGTGAGGCTCAGAAGATAATCGAACGGGACACAATAACAGAAACTGTAAAGACGCTCCCCATGCAGTCAAAGGCAGTCCTCTTCTCAGTCTACGCATTAGCTAGCAAGGGGCAAAAGGACATCTTCACAGGTGAATGCTATAACGTCTATTCGGAGATTGCACAGTCCTTGTCCTTAGACACACTCACACAGAGACGTGTTTCAGACTTAATCTCGGAGCTTGATATGCTAGGCCTCATCAATACGTCTGTCATCTCAAAAGGACGATATGGCCGTACAAAGAAGATACGACTCGCTGTGAGTAAGAAACAGATTGGGATAATCCTTGATGAGGATGTGCGACTTGGTAAGATAGCTGAAGAAGTTCTGTGAGCTCGCGTCCATTTTAGTATCCAATCATGTCGTAGAAGAGCTTGACTTCTGGTGCACCTGTACTCAAGTTAAGAAGGGTGACGATGCCAGGAGTGGGTTCGATTCCCTGTTTGCGCATGAACTCGGTCTGAGCTTGGAAAGTACCCGAGTTGATTATCTGGACTCTATGACGAGTGCGTACCACAGCATTGTGGTGTGCATGTCCAAAATGGATTACATCTGGCGGTGTATCTATGACCATCCAGTCTCGATGAAGAGGGGCTAGCTCTGTCTTCCCACCGAAAAGAGGCGCTAGATGTCGTTTCTCAAGAAGTGACTTCATTGGAATGGCGGGTTTCTTGTATGATGCACTTGGGATGTTTGTCACGAGGTCATCTAACGAATCACCATGAGTAAGTATGAAATTAACTCCCTCCACAACTACTTGGCAAGGGTCTCCTAGCATGATGATGCTATCACCCAGGTCATAGAGGGGCTTTGCAAACTCCTCAGGAATTGGAGGTCTTGGAAGTGCCTGTCTACATGCATCATGATTTCCAGGTATGCACAAGATTTTGATTCTGTCAGGTAGATCACGAAGTTTGCTAGCCAGTAGAGCATATTGATCGTATATACTTGGTATTGCTAGGTCGCCTCGTTGCTCAGGATACACTCCAATGCCATCCACCAAGTCACCTGCAATGAAGAGATATTCGGTTCGTTCTACCATACGCTTTTCAGAATCGTCAACATCTTTTCCACTTAGCCATTGAATGAAACGGTCAAACTCGTCCTCTAGGAACTCGTTACTGCCACAATGTAAATCCGAAATGAAAGCCGCATAGACTTCGCGTTTTGCCCTTCCACTCTCTCTGATCATTGGAATGTCAGGGAAAATCACGTCATCTGCAATCATCCTTCCATCTTGATCGACAAATCCCGAAACGCATACAATTTCGTCCAAAAGGACTGAATTTGCCTTCACGGCTAGCTGTTGACCATTTCGTCCTTTCAGGCTTGTAGGAACTACACAGATTATGGACCCCTTCGAATCTTCGATATCGAGGATTATGTTGTCAGACTGAGAAGTCCTCTTGTTTCTCACAATACCAATCACTATCAGACTTGGTGGTCGGCTACCTCTGCGTCCCTCACTTTGCATCACCCTATATTGTCTTGAGTCAATCCCTCTCATTCGTGCATCTGCAGGAGAAATTGCACCTCGTGTGTCCATTCGACCTGCAAAGATGTTCTTGATTCGGCTATATCGGTCAGCAAACAAAGCTAAGAAATCGTCTACAGTCCCCTCTGAACCAACTGAGTCCTTGTCAGGGCTCTTAAGAACCCGAATTGACCAGGTCGATGTTTCAATCGGTTCCAAATCTAGTGGATCAGCGATTTCAACGGGTTTTTGAGTTTCAATTGGCTCGAGCGAGGCTTCTGATTCCGTGCTTTCGTTATTCAATAGGCGTTCTATGAACTCGCGCGATAAGACCGATGGGCATGACTTTTGCATGCAAGTAACGATTATAGAGTCTACTACATGACTTGGTGATTCCAGACTCAGGACATATTCTAATGCAGCAGGAGATATCTGGAAACCCGAATTGATTAGCTTCTTTAGCACATTTTGTCGGTCAGATTGCGTCAATGGATACCGCATCGATGATACTTGCGTTTCCATTTTAAACGTCTGCTCTCGTACGTCCGCGCTTGGAATCAAGGCTAGGCTCTTACTTTATTCATGTCCTTGAAAAAAAGAAAAGCGGTAAGTGTAATAAGCCATCATTTCAACATTGATTTGGCGCCATCCGGCCCCAGGTGGAGCGAATGGTCAATTATAGAAAACTCCAGCAGACAGGCGGAGAGAAGGGTAGTTCATTCTCGATAATCCTCCCGAAAGACTGGGTAAAGAAGAGATGGGACCTCAGTAAGGGCGACAGTGTCGTTGTTGCTGAACGAGAAGACGGATGCCTCATAATAGATCCACGGCCTCAAAAACCCGGAGACACGAGAACAACGGTTATCCAAATCGAACATAATCTACGATGGGAGATAACTAGCAAGTACTTGTTAGGATTCGACGAGATTCGCGTCGTAAGTGGCACTCCGATAACAAACCTTCAAAGACTAGAATTGAAGAGAATGATTAGCAGGTTCGTGGCCTTGGAGATTACTGATGAGATAGAGGAGGACGACAGACATGAGATTGTGGTGAGATGCTTGGTTGATCCTTCAACTCTTCCTGTGCGCAAAGCTATGAGAAGAATGAACCTGATTGCATCTAGAATGCTGGATGATGCATTGAGGGTTTACTTTGACGGCGCACAAGAGTCTGCAGAAGACATTATTCAAAGGGATGAGGAGGTAGATCGTCTATTCTTCCTGATTGTAAGAGAACTCAGGTCTGCTGTGCAGTATCCACGAATTTCAGAATTAATGAGCATCGCCCCCGTTGAGGCTCTGGATTTGAGGTTGGCTGCCCAGTATATAGAACGCATTGCAGATTTATCGGTTGATATCGCTAGAACGACAGAAAATGCAGTGGAGAAGAGCCTCGTGAAGAAGATGGAACCAATCGCTAACAGGGTCAGAACGATGTTGGCGAAATCCGTAGAGAATCTCTTCAAATTCGACTCGAAAAAGGTGACATCTGTCATCAAAGGAGAGAAGGAACTGATTGAAGATATAGCGAAAATTCGCCAGTATCTCCTCTCAAAGTCAAATCGTGAACCACATACAGAACTGTTTGTAATAGACTGTCTATTGAGGATTGGAGAGGCTGCAAAAGATATTGTGGATTTGGCATTGCCACAGAACTGAGAGGTGTGTTCGATGGGTCAGAAGCTATTTGGAACTAGTGGGATTCGCGGCGGAATAGACTCGAAAGTAACCGTGGATCTTGCTCTTGGACTTGGACGTGCATTAGGGTCTCTCTTGAAGGGCCGTGGAACCGTGGGCGTGGGTATTGATGCAAGAACTTCTAGAGAGATGCTGAGAGGTGCCTTTGTTTCGGGCGTGTTATCGACTGGGGCGGATGTGATTGACCTAGGAATAGCTCCAATGCCTACTGTGGCATATCATAGCTCAGTCACCGGTGTATCTGCATCTGTGATAATCACAGCAAGTCATAACCCACCAACTGATAATGGTTTCAAGTTCTTCCTATCAGGCCGTGAGTTCATTCGATCCGAGGAAGAGTTTCTGGAAGCACGAGTTTCCGATCATAAATTCATCAAGGCTGATTGGCAAACCATTGGCAAGATACGACGTCTGGATATCAGGAGGCAATATCTTGACAGGGTCAGAGAATTTGTCTTGAGTAGAGGAGGAACAAGCAAAGGAACGAAAATCTTGGTTGATGCCGCAAATGGAGCAGCCACAAACTACACACCCCATCTTCTCAGGGAACTTGGATTCTCAGTTACAACAGTGAATGCTCATCAAGACGGCCACTTCCCTGGAAGACCAGCAGAACCTTCTCCAAAGAATCTGAAAGACACGATGAAAATGACTGCTGACTCTGATTTCTCAGTGGCTCTGTGTCATGATGGGGATGGTGACCGCCTTGCTGCGATTGATGAGGATGGAAAATTCATAGACCAGAACAGGGTCATAGCACTGTTTGCTAGAGATGAAGTAAGACGCAGAGGAGGAGGCACCGTTGTGGTATCAATCGACACATCCAGTGTCATTGATGAAGTCGTTCGTGCTGAAGGCGGTGAGGTGGTAAGAGCGCCCCTTGGGTCGCTGCAGGAGATTCTTGCAGTCAAGACTGATGGCAGTGTTGTCTTTGCATCTGAGCCCTGGAAGCCTATTTTTGCAGAGCTTGGATGGTGGATGGATGGTGTGACGGGTGCTGCTAGGTTTGCTCAGATGATGGATGAAATGGGAGATGGCAGCTGTATCAAGTTGATGAAGTCAATTCCTGAGTATCCTATTCTCCGTGACCACATCCCTTGTCCAGATGA
>JAEOTX010000128.1 GCA_016839605.1 Candidatus Thorarchaeota archaeon
AAGGGGAAGTTCGTAGTCCTTCACATGGGAGGTCTCTTTGGATTTCCTCAACTCATCCCATTAATATCACGTCAGAACATCTGGTTGGATATATCCATCACATTAGTTAGGTTGGTTGAATCACCACTTCGAGTCTTTCTCGATGCACTTGCACAGGATATCGGTGTTAGAAGGCTCGTGTTCGGGTCAGAGCACCATAGTGAGTATCTAGACTTGAGGGCGGCTTTGAATCTGCTAGATCTCAACGTTGAAACAAGCAGGATAATCCGCGCTGAAAATGCCTGGGTGCTTCTGGGACTTGATTTCACCTAGGGGAAGATTTGCTCTAGTTATTTCAGATGTTGGGAGAGCATCTCCTGATGGATTAGCTGCTCTAGATCATCTACTCTTGGCATTCCGATTATCCGGGAATTTTCTACAAACACAGTAGGTACTACTAGGACCTGATGTCGTTCTGTCAGGGCAGGTTTTTTGTCAACTGGAGATTCCACAACCTCAATGTAGGGTTGATAGAACGGGACTCGCTCAACCGCCTCCTTAACAACTTCCCTCGCCTCTTCACAGAATGCACATGTATCAGATGTGAATAGGGTTATTCTGATAGGAGTCTGAGTAACACCGGCTTCTGGTGAGAGTGACGTGTCTCGGCTTAAGGAATTGCGGTGCAGCATAGCGGCAGGGTCACCTCAAAATTACTCAGCAAAGGCAGGGGGCTTCAAACGGATATGGTCTGCAACGTGGTCAACAGCTCTGAGTGGCACGATTTCCCACGTTAGAGGTCTTTTATCATTCTCGGGTTTCTCGATAACCACTTGTGGACCATTGTAATCATCGTACCAAACTTGCTTTACTCGACCCAACGGAAATCCTCTGAAGTCACGCACGACTTTTCCTTTTAGTAGCCATTTCACTCTGTCGCTCTTCATCGTCCTCAGGGTTTCAAAGACCAAGTCATTGAAGAGCGTGTGTACAACCTAGAGAATATTCACACATGTACAGGGAGCTGTATTACGCTCCTATTGGTTCCCGTATTCTCCGTCCTCATATCCCCAGTCAACTATCATCTCATCACCAGTTGGCAGAAAAGTGCCACTAACGAAATAGCCAGCTCCTCCCATGAATAGACCCAAGATATTCATCGCGCCTCCCGTGACAATGAAAAGGCGTGAGTCGCTGATTTGAGTGAGTCCAATGTCCATTGTTCCTGTGCCGTTTACTCGATCAACTACGACGGTATAGTTTCCAGAAGGAACACCGATTGTTTGTCGTGCAACATAGACAGGCGGATTTGAATCTGGTACCACATCGGCAGGAGTAATTGTGAAGTTTACAGTGTAGACCTGCATTGATGTATTACTTAAAACGCTGAAATCAACGAACACTAGTTCTGTCGTGTTCTCAGAATGTAGTTCGAGCGATATCTCAAGTTGTGGGTAGTATCCTGCCCTACTGAAAAGGACAAAATCCATCCGCTCAGTCTCTCCTCCTCGATAACCAATGTAATTGTAAGGAGCGCTGAGCACGATTGCACCCCCAAGTATGATGATAAAGGCACCACCAAAGTAGAGGAATGCTTTCTTTGTTCGCCAAGGACTACCCATTTAGATTCAACCTGTTGAGAAGGCATTAGTATTGGATATAGGTCTAACGAACAGGACATTCCTAATAGATATTCAATAGTCAATGTTAAAGAGCGCTGTATAGAATAGCCATCTGAGAAGCATGACCGAATTTCTAGAGATTGCGGAGACGCTTGACGAGATTTCAGCTGTTTCAAGCAGGAATGCCAAGATCGACCTCGCCGCTGGTCTTTTGAAAAAGGTAGACCTCAATGAGGTTCGGAGCACAGCTTTGTTCCTTAGTGGCCGAATATTCTCGGAAAGTGATGGTAGGGTCCTCAATGTGTCATGGGGCGGCCTAAGTTCAGCTTTGAAGCAGGTCATCGATTTCTCAATGGATGACTTGAATGAATCATATCAAGGTGATACTGGGGAGGCAATTGCTTCTCTCCTTGAATCTGGGAAATTTGCAAGACAAACGAGTCTATTCTCTTCACCTCTCTCAATTCAATCTCTGGAGAAGAGCTTCAAGGATATCACAGACCTTCAAGGCGCGGGGTCAAAGAAGAAGAGACAGGCCATTCTAGCACAAATCTTGAGAGATGCTGCACCGATAGAAGCAAAGTACATCTCGGCACTTATACTGAACGACATGCGGATTGGATTGTCTGAGGGACTCTTAGCCGAGGGAATTGCTCGAGCTTTCAATATCGAAGCTAAGCTTGTCAGAAGGGCGTGGAGTCTCTGTGGAGACCTAGGTTTGGTCGCTGATCAGGCTTCATATGGCGCGACTTCTGCGTTGGAAGAATTCAAGGCAGATATCTTTAGACCAATCAAGCCTATGCTTGCCACACCATCAGACACAATTGAGGAGGTGTTTGAAGCAGGGGGGGCATTTGTGTTTGAACTCAAATTAGATGGTGCACGAGTGCAGATTCACAAAAGAAGCGACAAAGTTGCGATTTACTCACGAAGGCTTCAAGATGTTACCGAAAGCTTACCAGATATTGTCAAAGTCGTTCAGAACGCTGTGCAAGCAGAGAATGCGATCTTGGATGGTGAAGTGGTTGCCGTGGACCAGAAAGGGCGGCCGTTCCCCTTTCAAGTTGTTATGAAGAGATTTGGAAGGACCAGGGATGTCGATAAGACAAGTAGTGAAGTCCTATTACATCTTTATGTCTTCGATCTTCTCTACCATGAAAACGAGCAGCTCATTGACTCTCCTTATGATGTTCGAAGAAAGGCTCTCGAATTGATAGTGCCAAAAGCGAATCTTGTGGAGTGTATTGACGCTAAGAGAGAATCGGAGGCTTCTGCATTCTTTGAGAGAAGTAAGAAACTTGGGCATGAGGGACTAATGGCTAAGAGAGTTGATTCGTTCTACATTCCAGGAACAAGGGGTAAGAATTGGTTCAAAATTAAGCATGCATTGGACACCATGGATTTGGTCATTATTGCTGCAGAATGGGGCCATGGACGAAGAAGGAATTGGCTCTCCGACTACCATCTTGCAGTAAGAGACCCTGAAACTGATTCATATGCTATGATTGGAAAAACGTACAAGGGACTTACTGATGCAGAGTTCAAGGAGATGACAGCCAAGCTGGAGTCGATCTCAACTGGCAAGAAGGGGCCTGTTGTTTTTGTTAAGCCGGAAATTGTTGTTGAAGTCTTAGCTGCTGAGATTCAAGAAAGCTCAACCTACAAGTCAGGCATGGCATTAAGATTTGCTAGAATAGTGAGTGTTCGCAGAGACAAATCTCCATCAGACTCAATGACACTAGAAGAGCTGAAGAAAGTTTTTGCGACACAATTCGAGTACAAGGCGAGTCAAGCGTAAGAACAGTTCATATGTTCAACGAGAAAACAGCTCTGGATGCATTTAGTGGTCACTCATCATTTGCTTGAGTATTCATTCTTCGACCACACAGTTTTTATAGCGTTCCGAACGCGGTCACTGACATCACCTCAGGGAGCATCATGAGGCCTTCTTGATGCTGGTGAGGCAAGCATTAAGCTTCGAGGAAAGGAAATTGAATCTGCCCAAGTTTGTTGTCTGGATACTCATGCTTCTTCCTATCGTTCTGTTATCGTTGGGACTGATTTTCTTGAACAATCTGCTGGTCACAGGAGTCATGATCGTCCCGTTCCTATTTGTTCTCTACCTGTTTGTGATCTTTTATATTGTAGAACAAGGCTCTCGCTGGCAAAAACACCGGCTTTTGGGGATTTTTGCAAGGTTCATTCAGAAATCTCAATTTAGGACCTTTACCACATACCTTTTCCTGACCTTCTTGATTATACTTGGAGTTTTAGGACTAATGATGGGATTCTGGATGGACTCTATCATTGCCGGCACTCCTATTCGAAATACAACTCCGGTTGTCAACTCGCTATTGATCACCTTCCTGCTGCTTTCAGCAATGATACCAATAGTGTGGAGTAGCTTCAGAAGATGGCGGCATGCAGTGCGAAGTGCCGCAGACGTACGTGTTCGAACAACACAGTAGATCTCAGATTCACCTGAAACAAGAGGCTGGCAGTTTTAAGGTCACATCCTAATAGTCTTTAGAAGTGCGTACCTTGGCGTTTAAAGAAATAGCACCTGGAATTCACATTGTTGTTGGAGGTTCCTTTCCGTTCTGCAACACACTTGTCATTTTGGATGATGAGTTGGTTGTAGTAGATCCAGGATGCTCAATAGAATCTCTTCGTCGATTTCTAGCTATGCACGACCGAGAGCTTCGTGACGTAGGAACAGTAATTCTTTCACACATTCATCCAGACCACATTATCCATGCAGCAAGACTCAATCGTTTATCAAGCTGCAGAATTGCGGCGAATGAGATTACAGCACCTCTCTTCAACGAAAAGGAGCGAATGAAGGAGTTCCTCGGTTTTCATAAGGCCAATCCCGTGCGAGCACCATGGGAGAACCTTGTCAACGAAAGAATGTATGGAGCTCTTGATGAAGGCCGAGTTGATGAGGTCTTAAAAGATGGAGACAAGTTCCAACTCAGTGACATTACCCTAGAGGCCTTGATGACACCAGGTCACTTGCCCGATCACATGTGTTTTGAGATACTTGAGCATAACCTCCTCTTTGCGGCCGATCTAGATTGCACTGAATTTGGTCCGTTCTATGGACATCCGAACTCATCCATTGAAGATTTCAAGAAGTCAATCCAGAATGTGCAGAACAGTGACTACAACGGTATCATCAGTGGCCACCTGAAGGAACCTGTCATAACTGATTATAGACCCGCACTTGAAGCATATACTCGCCAGTTTGATATTCGAGATGATCTGGTGCATTTGACAATAGCTAATGGAGCAAAGACAATAGACGAGATTACAATGACACCGATCATCTATCCTTCGCTTACAAATCCAGTCTTCCTGTACTTCGAGAAGTGGATGATCGAACATCATGTTGGCGACCTAGTTGTTAAGGGTCTGGTGGAAGAGCGCAGAGGTCATCTCAAGGCAACATAGTAGACACTTAAAACAGGGTATGTCTTGGTTTCTCATTCAAGCCTTGGAGATGACGAGTTATGCCGGAATCAGAGAATGACATAATTGACTCAGACGACGAATTGGCTGATGCGAGAAGACTGCTAGCTCTGGCAGATATTGTTGACAGGTATCCACAGGTTGTCACAAGAAGAGTCACAGGAATCATCTACATCCTGATTGGTGGCGGAATATCATTTGCTACTCTAGTGATGTTCGTACTTACTGTTGTACTTGAGCCGCAGGCATGGAATCCATTATTGAATCTCCTCTTCGTTGGCGTCAGTCTGCTCATAACGTGGATCATCGCGTTTCGTTTGGTCGGTCCCCTCACCAAGTCTGCTCCCAGGCAAGAGATTGAGGAGGAAGGTGCTAGAATCTTCTTCGCTATGTGGGGAGTTATTGCCATTATCATAGCTGTTTCTTCAGTGATTCTATTCACACAGGAGAATCAATGGCTCTTCCCTATCGAGGTTCAAATTCTTCTCGGATTTGGCCAGTCAATGAACTACTTCATGGGACGACGGAGTGAAGATAGCAATGGCTTTGTCAGAGAGAACCTTGCCTTAGGCTTGGCTGCCATTCTGTCAATACCATTTATGCTCCTGTTCCCTCTATTGGCATACCTAATCCTAATCGTTGTAGACATCGGGGGAATCTACATAGTAGGAGTCTATGCGTTGATTACAGCTGAAAGGCTTCTGTTAGAGAGTACTGGTCGGGGATAGTCTTGTCTGCGGATAGGGACCTCCTAGAAGTACTCACAGGCTTCATGAATGAAGACCGTGACACTCTAGTGCCTGCTAGGCTCTCTATCTTGGTCTATCTGTACTTCACTGGTTCGGCGCAGTTCTCTAAACTTCAGGATAAGCTTGAGTTGACATCAGGTAACCTAGCTAGTCACTTGAAGAAGCTAGAGTCCATGGGATTGATTAGGACAACACGGGGATTCATTGAGGTGAAGCCCGTTCGCTTTATTGAGATCACTTCAGAGGGTGTTGAAAAGGTAAGGGGTCAAGTGCTTAGAATGCGCGAGCTGGTCTCAAAGGTTGTCGAGAAAGGCGAGTAATCTGGTCAATCCATAAAGGCTTTAACTATCGTTAACAATTGTAGTAGCGCATTTCGCTGAGGTTTTTAGATGACTAGCAAAGAGGGTAAACCGAATCGATTGATTTCAGAGAAGAGTCCATACCTCCTCCAACACGCCTCGAATCCAGTAGACTGGTATGCATGGGGTGAGGAAGCTTTCGAATTAGCCAAGAAAGAAAACAAACCAATATTCCTCTCCATTGGATACAGCACCTGTCACTGGTGTCATGTCATGGCGCATGAGTCCTTTGAGGATAATGAAGTAGCTGAATTGATGAATGACGCTTTTGTAAACATCAAGGTAGACAGAGAAGAACGACCGGATATTGACAAGGTGTACATGCAAGTGGCGCAGATGATGACAGGGCGGGGAGGCTGGCCTCTGACAATCGTCATGACACCTGACAAGAAGCCATTCTATGCAGCCACATACATTCCGAAAGAAGCACGCTACAGCCAGCTTGGAATGATACAACTCATTCCTAGACTGAGAGAGATATGGGATACGGAACGAGAGAACGTTGATGACGTGATCAATCAGATCGAAGAGGCATTGTCAAGTGACTCAGGCGAAGTGACTGGCACAAGTGTGGACATGGAGTCAATTGAAACGGCTTTCTCTTCTTTCCTCCACAGATTCGATGAAGAGAGAGGCGGTTTTGGTGCAGCGCCAAAATTCCCTAGCCCTCACAATCTGATGTTACTCTTGAGGTTCTGGAAGCGGTCTGGAGATGAAGACGCTCTGAAGATGGTAGAGACCACACTCAAGGAGATGAGAAAGGGCGGTATATGGGATCATCTTGGATATGGATTCCATAGATATTCTACAGATGCTCAGTGGCTCTTACCTCACTTTGAGAAAATGCTGTACGACCAAGCTATGCTCCTCTACGCATTCATTGAAGCATTTGAGGTAACAGGAGACTCTCAATATGCAGAAGTGGCTCAAGATATTATGAAGTATGTTTCAAGAGACCTGACAGGTTCAGAGGGGGCATTCTACTCAGCAGAAGATGCAGATAGCGAGGGAGTGGAGGGGAAGTTCTATGTTTGGTCCCATGATGAGATCAAGACTCACCTAGACGCTCAGGAGTTCGAGGCGTTCATTAGATATTACAATATTGTTGAGAAAGGGAACTTCAAGGAGGAAGCCACTCGAGAAGACACGGGTCTCAATATCCCACATGCAACTGACTCGCTTGAGAAGGTTGCAGAAGATATCGGCATTTCGATTGACGTGCTTAGCCAGCTATTGGAGAGAGGACGGAAAAAGCTGTTCAACATTCGTGAGAAGAGAATAAGACCTCAGAGAGATGACAAGATTCTCACAGACTGGAATGGACTATTCATCGCAGCGCTTTCAAAGGCAGCAAGATCACTGGGTAGAGATGATTATGTAGCAGCAGCGGAACAAGCCATGGAATTCATATTGACTAAAATGATTTCTAGTGATGGACAACTGTATCACAGATTCAGAGATGGCGAAGTCGCAGTGCGAGCATTTCTTGATGATTATGCATTCTTAATCTGGGGACTCATAGAGCTTTACGAAACCACGTTCAATCCTAGGTATCTGGAAATAGCAAGAGACCTAACTAAGGAACAAATCAAACGCTTCTGGGATGCAAAGAAGAATGCGTTCTACTTCACCGCTGATAATTCTGAGGAGCTGCTTGTGCGACAGAAGGAGGCGTACGACGGAGCAATTCCATCAGGAAACTCTGTCTCAATGTTGAACCTCTTGCGACTAGCCAGGCTTCTGGGAGATGAGGATTTTGAGTCCTTGTCAGCGTTGATTCCTAAGGCGTTCTCGAGCATCATCACGAGAAGTCCTACTGGCTTTTCGTTCATGTTATCAGGGCTGGATTATGCATTGGGTCCATCTCACGAAGTTGTCATCGCAGGCAAGCTCGATGAAGAAGAAACTCAGATGATGCTTACTGAACTAAGGACTAGATTCTTGCCAAATACCGTTGTACTTCTTCGATCTGATGATGACGTTTCCAAGAAGCTGAATTCACTAGCACCCTTCTCAAAGTACTACGACCGAGTTAATGGCAAGGCAACCGTTCATGTATGCATTAATCACAACTGCAAGTTACCAACGAATGACATTGGCCAGATGCTCAATCTTCTTGGAGAATCGACTCAGGGCTCATCATCTATTGTGAAGGAGTCTTTCTAACAAAGAGGAATACAACCACGACAACAGCTCCAACTGCGAATGCCGCTACAGCAATGAATGGGCCGAATATGACAAATGGATCATTAGGCCAGATTTCCGCTAGTGCGTTCCCCGCGGCAAGCCAAGAATCTGCGATACCCAATAGATGATCAGATATCTCATTCAATGTGTTCTGGTGAGTAGTGAGAACAGCTTCAAGATCCCCAGTTGAATTGTAGGTTTCAGCCATTGAAATGAACAATGATGCGACTGGTCCAGTATACTCAGTCAAGTTGTTTGGTGAAACCAGCGTCGAGTTGTCCGTAATCGCCTCGAAATGGGGTAGAGCCATCCGACCCGCACTCAAGAAATCTGATAGGTCAACATCAGGCATTAACCCAGGGAGACTCTCCAGGGCAGTTCTATAGGAGAGATACTGAAGACTGACTTGAGCTTCAAGTCCAAGTCCTAGAAACATCAGAAGGGATGCCTTGAATTCTCGCTCACCATCCATCCCTGTGAACACATCAAAGAACTCCATGAGGCCTTGCACTGTGAAGTCTTGGCTAAGTCCTCTGAAAGCCCCTTCCCCGAAGTCCCAGAGAACAGCGGTATTTGGATCTGCATAATAGGAATCTGCAGTGCCAAGCAGCCTATCACGAATGTACTCTCCTAGGAACATGCTTGGGTCCTCTGCAGGAGTACCACCGGACTTCAGAAGCACAGTTATGTAGAATCTATCTGACCAAGCTTGAATCAGGGTAGAGTAGGTTATCTTCGTGTAGTTACCTCGCCCATCCACTGGATATCCAAAGTTGTCTCCAAACGAGCCCACGCCAGGATCAATGATGGTAGCCGATGAATCTGTATCATTGTACCCAACTACCAGGATTCCATGTCCTCCTCCAGAGAGTCCTAGGTCTCTGAGATAGTCATAGTCAGCCGCAGGAAGCCAAGCAGGATTCACGCTTATGAGAAGAGGATATCCTTCATCGATTGTTGACCGCATAAGGGTCAGTGCATCACTTTGCCCATCAAGTGTTTCAACATTGATTCCACGACCCTCCCACACCTCGACTAACTGATCAACTGACGGAGTTGAACTGCCAAGGTACATAGTCAAGTCCAGACCATAGAGGTCTGCCAAGAATTGCGTAGGCTCAGCCTGCATGTAGATTGCTCCAGGATACATCAACCAGGTGTCATTATATCGTACGGAAGCAAACGAAAGTCCCACACTTGTTGCTGCTAGGACATCATGAAGGTCTAATTCAACGCCTGCTGCTTGAACTGCAGTAGAGGTTGCTGCCCATGCACACAGTCCATTGATCTCCTGCCAGACGTACGGCACATCCTGAACTAGTCCTTCCGATAGTGGCGAAAGTGTATGATTCGAAGGAATCTGCGCTTCCACTGAAAGCTGTGGAGCAAGAAGAATTACTGCAATGATTGTGAGTGCTATGGCACCGGACTTTTTCATGATTCTTCAATCCTCTCAACAACTTTCCAATCATAAGCATGTCGCTGGAGGAATAAATGAACTACTTCGTCTAGGATGGATTCAAGATAATCATGAGATTTTTTAGATAGCCTCAGAACTTCATATGCTATGTCGCAACCCTCTGTTGTTCATCCGATCAATATTGGAATGCTGCTTACCCGGATTGCACAATGTCGCCCTAATCATCTTGGGATTGTGTTTGAGGAAAAGCGGCTGACGTTTAGGGAATTTAACCAAAGTGTGAATCAGATTGCCAATGCATTACGTGGTTTGGGGATAGACAAAGGGGAAAAGATTGCTATTGTGCTACCGAACTGTCTGGAGTTACTGGAACTATACTGGGGAATTGCGAAACTGGGTGCAGTGGCCGTCCCATTGAGTACGCTGCTCATGAGCTCCGGGCTCAAATCGCTCATTACGGATTCGGATGCGAAACTGGTCGTGACGAACTCCCAGTTTATCAACATTTTTGAAGAGATAAAACAAGAATTACCGAATGTGGCGTCAGATGCCTATATTCTCATCGATAAACCCTCGAACAAGGGTTACCAAGACTATCACGCCCTCAAGGCAGTAGCCGATGACACGGAACCGGAGAGCATTGAAATTGACGAAGATGATCCATACAATATCATCTATAGTAGTGGAACAACTGGAGTACCCAAGGGAATCGTGCTCTCCCATTATGTGCGAGCCTTCTATGCCTCATTGTTCGCTTCGAGTTTTCGGATGTCGCCGGAAAGCGTTGTCATTCATGGAGGTTCTATTGTATTCAATGGGGCGTTCGTGACCTTGATGCCAGCCATGTTGATTGGAGCGACCTTTATTCTGATGCCCAAGTTTGATGCCCAAGAATTCATCGAAACTGTCCAACGTGAAAAGGCGACCCATGTGATAATGGTTCCTTCACAATTGATTGCGATTCTCAATGCTCCTAATTTCTCCATCGAAGCCTTGGAATCACTAGAAATGATTTGCTCCGTGGGCGCGCCTTTACATATGGATGTCAAAGAGCAGCTCAATCACGTTCTGCCAAACCGGTTTTATGAACTATATGGGTTGACTGAAGGCTTCATCACAATATTAGACAAAACGCATTATACCACTAAACCTGAATCTGTTGGAATTCCACCACCATTTTTCCAAATCCGCATTATGAATGACACAGGAGAAGATGTCCCATTTGGTGAAATCGGTGAAATAGTTGGGCGAGGACCCACACTAATGACTGAATACTACAAACGTCCAGAATTGACCACCCAGGCTATCAGAGAGGGGTGGCTCTATTCAGGGGATTTGGGCTACGTCGATGCAGATGACTTTCTCTATTTGGTGGATCGAAAGAAGGACATGATCATTTCGGGGGGTGTGAACGTCTATCCCAAGGATATCGAAGAAGTTGTCTCTCAACATCCCGCGGTGAAAGAGGTCGCTGTCTTTGGAATTCCCGATCAAAAATGGGGGGAAACCCCTGTGGCTGCGGTAACGCTAAGACAGTCTTATATGGTCACGTCTGAGGGACTGCTGCAATGGGTGAATGCAAGGGTGGGGGCGAAGTTTCAACGTGTACGCCAAGTGGCGATTCTTGATGAATTTCCGCGCAGCATATCTGGTAAAATCCTAAAACGAGTCCTACGCGAGCAGTATGCTACTGACAAGTAATAGAGATTCTTACTCCAAGATTCTTCAGATTTCTATCAATGTACCACTACTTTCTGGTGTACATGACAATGTACCTCTAACATCTATATTGTCAAGTCTTACCCAAAAATTGCCTGTTGTGACCTCACAAGTTAGATCCTCATAGACCACTGAATTCGTTATGTTCATCCAATTATCACCTGGACAGTTTATTCCATGGTGAAAGTATATGGTGTCGAAGCTTGCATTGCTAGCAGTTAAGTTAAGGTCACCATGTCCTGCCAAAGCCTCGATATCAATAGTATAAGCCCTATTGATGGTTACATTGACAAAAGCTCTTGCATCGCCCTTATTCAAAGCACAAACATCAGCGGGATTTTCCTTCAATATCTGAATTGTAACATACCTGCCATTCCCACTGTGTGTTACTTGGAGATTCGTGTTTTTCCCTTTCGCTCCATCAACAAGGACCGTAAGTTTGTATTGGATTTTGATCATGAATCCAGGATCATCTACTACATAGAATGTTGCATTGTGAAAACAAACGTCATAGTAGATTGAAATATTCTCAGCACTTGAATAGGTGTCTTCTTGGATAACTACTGTTTCATCATACTCAACTATTGGCTCCAAAGTAAGTAAGACATACAAGCCGCCAATAATAATGGCAGACATTAGTAACACAACAAAGAGGATGCACATTGATCGTCTTCTCATTAGCTTCACTTTCCATATGCCAATTATATCAAGAAGATCCTATTTCATTTCGTTCGAGATATAGCTAGTTCAATCAATTTCTTAGAATATTATTAATCTTCTTTGGAGAGAGCTACCCTTTGCTCCATGATGCTGAAGTGAGATAGAGTAGAAATCACAAAGGTCATGCTATTCCTAAGTATTGTAGAACTAATGATATCGAGAAGAACACAATCATCACGAGAATCATAACTGCAACAGTCCGAGAGTAGTTCTTTGGTGTTATTTGATCCTCACTGTCCATTTTCCTAATCAGTGGATAGAGCCTCCAATAGAAGGTTGATATCGATACTACTAATGCCAGAACTCCAAAGAATTGGACAACTGGATCACCTAGAATTATTATCACTGTCAATAATGAGAGGAAGATCAATTTTGTACCTGCAACCCAATTCACCAGATATTTGGCAAAGTCGTGTATTTCAGGATCTTGTTTTGATTTCTCCCAGGCATTGAATACGCCTACACTATTGGCCATTGTTGAACCTGGTTTGAAATACATGACAAGAACATTACTGAGTTCCATCAAAACAAAGACACTTACTACAATGATTAACAGGCTCATTCGCTGCGCTTCAGTTCCAGCATTATTAAGGTATTCTTGCTCATGCCTTTCCTAATGACGCATGGAGAATATAGCATCTCAGAATAGGTAAGTCTATAGCATCGCTGAATATTCAAAGTGGATTAGGAAGAGAGAAACGAATATCCCAATGAGTAGAGGATGGTTGTAGTAATGAGCAGACAAGAGAAGGCTAGTGAAGCAGAAACTGAGATTCAATTTGGCGTTCGACATGTCAGGTGGTTTGTGAATTTCATTGCAGAGCCAGGTCTTGTTGGTGATGAACTTGGTATAATCTGCTCAAGTCTGGCGGGAAAGATCGAACATGCATTGGTAGAAGACCCTGCGATTGACAAACTAGCAATCAAAGTGGATGTCAGCTGGAGCCACATTGCAGAGATGAATATGGAAGAGATGACATGGCTAGGCATCCTCAAGATCCAAACAGACTTAGCTCATGCTAGAATTGATGTCAAGGACATTCAGAATGTTTCGATACGTTTGAGCAAAGTGTTGATGGAGAATTTTGGAGACCTCAATCGACAAGGTCGTATTATGTTTGACATAGACTCGCCTCTCTATGTAATTCTATCCACAGACAAAACAGATCCAGAAGTCGAAGCATGGGATACGCCTACCATTCAGCGATACAAGAAAGCGTTAGGACCGTATTTGGGACTATATAGTGGGCAATGGCCAGATTATAGTGATGAACTCTACAACCGACGAATTGAGAATAATCTTTCCAATCGGACAACTGAGTTGCATTTCTATGCCAGAAATAGCGCGTTCCTCTATATTGAAGGAGAAGGATATGAGAAATATTGGAACTATGTTGAGGACGTGATGGACCCGCCGTTAGTTCGAGCGCGTGGCGTCATCTTCGTGATGTTGAAACTACAGGAGTTAATCCAACGCTTCCTTGAGGAACTTCCAGAACTCAGAATACAGGATATTTCCATTATAGAAGAAAAACAAGCAGAGCTTGAAAGCACAAATCGATCCCTCATGCAACTAATCTCGTTAATTCGTCGAGAGGATATGATTAACATGCGGGCGCATGCACGAACGTTAAATGACCACTTGATCAATCTATTCCGAATTGAGGAAGTGCTCTCTCATGTCACATACGAGCTGCAGTATGTCCACGAATCTGTTCAGCTGATATATGAGGAAAAGAATCGAAACATTCAGGAAAGCCAAGAGCGGCTCTTTCTCTACTTAAGCATCATTCTGGGAGCTTCAGTCGTCACTGAAGCGATCAACATCTTGATAGCGCCCTTTGAAGGAACTTTGGAGTTTTTGACAATACGATATTCAATGGCGCTTTCAATTATCGTGATATTTGGGTTCATTATCTATAGAATCCTCAAAAGATAGCCATTTGAATTCGGGATTTGGAGGATTAGCTTTGTCAGAAGATATAGCGAAGAAAGAGACGGGACGACCTCTTGGAGGCCGCCCATAAGGTCGTGATTCTATCTGCCGCGAACCTTAACCACGAATACTATGATGATCACGACTGCAACTACTGCAACGCCACCAAGTAACAGCTCCATGGGAATTTCCGCTGGTGGTGGTGGTGGTGGAGTAGTAGTGGTAGTTGTAGTGGTTGTCGTGGTTGTGGTGGTGGAGGTGGTTGTAGTTGTTGTGGTTGTTGTGGTGGTTGTAGTCGATTCAATACCATCGTCAATCACGATGTTATCGATGCTGCATCCATAGTCAGCCATGAAACCAAAATAGTCATACTGCGTAACATCAGACGAATGTTCGGAATCAATTACAAGTTCGTCATCTATCCAAATATAGATATTCGAGGTTGTGTTTCTGACTATTTCAAAGTGGTAAATTCCATCACTGAAATCTCCAAAACTCCCTACATATTGGCCCTCCCCCGCCGCACCTCCCCATCCACCGTTATTGTGCTTGTGAAGTGTAATAACGTGATTTAAGATGCAAACCGACCAGCCACGTGCTGCGTCTGTTCCTCCGGTTGATGCAAAGACAACTTCAGACCAATAATTGTCCCGGAAGTGTAGATCGAATTCCCATACCCCTTGAGCTACATTACCGTCTCGAGTGATGTAGTTGTATGGTGGTTGGCCAGTTTCAGTACCCATCATTTCGTAATTGGTGATATTGAAATCACCTGTCCGAATATTCCATTCCCAAAAAAGACCATCATTAAAATCGTCCGACCATACCGGCACAGCGGTTACAGAAATGGGTCCTATACAGCCAACTATTAGGACGAGTGTTAGTAAGACACCAACTCCAGTCAAAGTCAAATTGACTACATCGGGTTTCTCTGCAGTATCCGTCAATTGCTCCTCTCCTGGCGAATCCTGATTTTTCGAGTTATCAAATCAGTGCAAGTTCTTCTATTTATAATATCCCAAAATAAGCAAATAAAGTGCATAGTGAATAAACAGATTGAGGACTTAGACCAGAGAGCAACGTTTATGGGGTTGATGAGAAAAGAGGGCTTGGAGTGCAGGTCTGTTGAACTATCATCTGGTCTTGACACGTAGATGCAATCTCAATTGCCAATATTGCCATGGCGGAGAACAGACTGGACCAGATACAGAAATCCAATACTCTATGGATGATCTTTCTGCATTCCTAGAAAAGGACGATGATATTCAACTCATGCTCTACGGTGGAGAACCTACACTTCGAGTTCCATTAATCACTGAATTGATGGCCCGGTTTCCTAAAGCTAGGTTCATGCTTCAGACCAATGGACTCCTTTTGGATCAAATCCCCGAAGAGGATGTGAAGCGATTCCATTCTATCCTTGTTTCGATTGACGGTACTGAAGAAACAACTGATGGGTATCGATCTGAGGGAGTGTATAAGAAAGTCATCAAGAATGTAAGATGGCTGAAAGAGATTGGCTACGAGGGAGATACCGTAGCTCGAATGGCAGTCTCGGAGCAGTCAGATATCTATAGAGATGTTAGACACTTGCTCCATTTGAGAGAGCCTTCATTTGACCATGTGCACTGGCAGCTCAATGTTGTCTGGGATGCTGAGGGAAACTGGCATGATTTCGATGGCTGGCTAAACAACTCCTACAACACCGGGATTTCACGTCTAGTTGAGGAATGGATCACGGCCATGAAGACCGGCGTTGTCGAAGGAATCGTTCCATTTCTCCCACTGATGCACTCACTTGTTATCTCCGAGGATTCAGAGCTCCGATGTGGGTCAGGCCGTGACACCTTTGCGATCCATGTTGATGGCTCAATTGGTATTTGCCCCATCTCACCTGATTGGGAGTTCTCCATTGTAGGGAGCATCAAGGAATCCTCACCTAGAGACCTCAGAAATGTGATGCATGTCGATGAGCCCTGTCCTTCTTGCGAGATATTCGGAATTTGTGGCGGCCGATGTCTCTTTGCTAACAAGCAGCGACTCTGGGGAGAAGAAGGGTTTTCGAAGGTCTGTGACAGTGTGAAACATTTAGTAGTCTCACTCCAAAAACACGTGCTCACGGTGAAGCAATTAATCGAGGATGAAGTAATTTCAATCGGAGATTTAGAATATCCCGAATTCAACAATGGATGCGAAATAATCCCATAGGTTACAAGTCTTCTTCTTCTTCGATTAGCTCCTCGACCATGCTCTTCTGCATGGTAACGATTACTTCCTTGAGCCGTTTCATTCTCCCAGTTTCTTTGTATCCGAGGTTCTCGTAAAATGAGAGCTGCTCTTCAATCGCACCATAGACCTCGACTTCAGTAATTTGCGCGCCCCGAGATGTAAGGAGGTTCTCTGCATACTGCATCAGAAGTGTGCCAATACGTCTGCCTCTGAACCTCTCAAGCACGCCTAGCCGAGAGATAACTCCGGTTTGGCCACTCAACCGTACTCGCATTGTCCCTACTATTTGATCTCCAACAAGAGCCACATACTGATCGCCCATCTGAATATGACGTGCAATCTTGGAGAGACCTTCTCTGAGCGCTGCAGGAGTACGGGAAAGCTGTTTCTTCACGGGCTTATATGCCTCAACCACGATAGCCTTGACTAGATCTACCTCTCCTAGTTCGGCTCGTCTAATCATGACCTCAGCATAATCGTACATCGTGCACGCTTCCTCGCGACATTCTCTGCCTCTATTTAGATAACCACACTAACATATGAGATTTGGGGCGTGCACAAATTTAGCTCATGATTCGAGCCATCAGTCTTCTTTCAGTTTCTTCCATTGATAGCATAGATTTCATTAGAGAGAGTGGGACTATACATTGCAGATAATGATGAAGCCTGCTATTATTCAGCCTGTGGAGGAAACAGATAGAGAGTGGGTCCGACAGGTCTCTATTGAGCATTGGGCATCTGAAATCGTCGTCACAAGAAACAGCGTGTATCTAGTTGAAGAACAACCCGGATTCATAGCTCATCTAGACAAGCAGCGAGTTGGATTGGCTACCTATAGAATAGAATTCAATCTATGCGAAATCCTCACCTTGAACAGTCTTGTACCAGGAAGAGGAATTGGCTCAATGCTCCTCGCGGCAGTAGAAGAAGCAGCCAAACAGCAGCAGTGCAAGAGGATCTGGGTGATAACTACAAACAACAACCTCGAGGCTCTAGGGTTCTACCAGAAGCGTGGTTATGCAATAAAGGCAATTCATAGCAACGCTATCGAGAAATCAAGAAGACTGAAACCCGAGATTCCACTTGTTGCAGAGAACGGCATTCCTATTCGAGATGAGATTGAGCTTGAGAAAT
>JAEOTX010000129.1 GCA_016839605.1 Candidatus Thorarchaeota archaeon
TAGAGATTCTATAAGCTGGTCTCTACAATCACACCTGAGACTCCCAATCGCATCACCCGTCAGACATTCAGAGTGGGCACGTGTGAGGACTCGCTCCTTGTCAACGACATTTCCCTTGATTATAGCAGTATGTTCCTTACCATCGCATGGACTTACAAAACCGACAATCTGAAAATCACCAAATCGTGTTGGTAAATCAGCGATAGCCATTAGCTGCACGCTACAAATATCAGTTCCATTAGCTTGCGCTGCGCTCTCTTTAATGAGCAGTTCAATAGTATCACCAGGAATCTTCATTTCGAGCCCACCAACATTATCAGTATGTGATTCCTCTCGCCTATGCACAAATGATATACATTTCCATGAAACCTACTGAGGCGTACCTATAAATCTAGGCGTGTTCTGTGGAAATTTCGGAGTTGGAGCAATGACTGGCCCTCTAGAAGACAGTTATACTAAAATTCAGGAATGGTTGAAGGAAAACACGAAGAGGTTTGCTTTCAAGAAGTTGGAACGTGAAATAGTCACAAGCGGCGTCTGTGTGGAATGCGGCGCATGCGTTGAGAATTGCCCTGCTGATGCTCTCACAGGGGATTATTCATCTGGCAAATATGTTCCCACATTGACCGGAAAGTGCATAGCATGTGGCATTTGCTACGCCAATTGTCCTCGGACATACTTCTATCGAGATACATTGCTGGGGAATGTCAGAAGTGCTTGGAAAGCAAGAGCCGTAGATAGAAATGAATCTGCTCAGGATGGAGGTGCAGTGACGGCCATTCTCTCTAACATGCTTAACACTGGACGCATCGATGCTGCTGTTGTGGTTCAAGGCGATCCGGATAAGCCTTGGATGCCAATTGCAAAGATCGCTGGATCAGCTAAGGAAGTTGCTAAGTCCTCAGGATCCATCTACACCCATGCTCCAATTGTACAAGGTGTTGTTCAGGCGTTCAAAGAAGGCGCTAAGAAGATAGCTGTTGTTGGCACATCTTGCAATGTTGATGCAGTCCATAACATGGAAGCTTCACCATCAGGACCTATCAAGGGGATTAAGGGAGCCGAAGCCATTCAATTCGGTCTGTTCTGCACAAAGTCATATGACTATCCTGGCTTGACAAAGTTTCTCGCAGATAAAGGAGTGGACATCAAGGATGTAAAACGCTTCGCCATAGCTGGAGGTAAGATGGTGGTTGAACACTCTGCAGGAGAAGCAGAATGGAAAGTTGGAGAACTGGAGGAGTTCTCTTCCAGCTCCTGTGCATATTGTCATGATATGAATAGTAAGAACGCAGACATTTCTTGCGGCAATGTCGGCTCAGACGAGGGATGGACTACTCTTCTTCTCATGACTGAAAGAGGAGAGAAGATCTTCAAACAGGCTGTCAAAGCAAAAGTGATTGAAGCTGAACCCATAGATGAAAAGGCGATTCGAGCAGTTGACAATCTAGCACGATTCAAAGCTGCACGATGGTACAAGATGAAAGCTCATTAGCAAGAAATGTGCAATCCTCTTTGTGCCGCAAACGAGCGTCCAGCCAATGAGAAGAAATGTTGTACTCACGGGTAGGCCAGGTATTGGCAAGACCACGTTGATCAGAAAAATCGCACATGCTTTGAATCAAGATAGTGTTGATGGATTTTGGTCAGCTGAGATACGTGAGAATAACAGACGAGTTGGTTTTACAATCAATACTCTATCTGGAGAAAAAGGTGTGTTAGCCCATATTGGGCTTCGGACAGGTCCTCGAGTGGGTAAGTATCGCGTTAACATTGTAGATTTAGAGTCAATCGCAATCCCTGCCCTTGTTAGAGCCCGAAAGCAGGGGCAAATCATAGTGATAGATGAAATTGCTTCAATGGAATTGTATTCTTCTCAGTTCGCACCTGAGGTGAGAAAGTGTCTTGATACTGGTAAGGTCTTAGCGACCCTTCAGCAGCGAAAGGGTGGATTCCAGGATGAGGTGAGGGCTCGAGATGATGTGCATTTGATAGAGATCACACACGCGAACAGAAACTCTCTTCCTAAAGAGGTCCTGTCAATGCTGATCGAGTGAAACTATCTCCTTCGAGTTCGGAAGTAAAGCGACAAAACGATGATTGTTGATATGCCTCCAAGAATAGCAGCAACTACTGCGATGGCAGGAGGCAGCCCAGGCTGGCTCATCGGCGTAATTTCATACTGCTCCCACCCCGTGTCATAGACATTTCGCACAGACGAGTTGTCAACGGCAACCACTCTGAAGTGTACTATAACTCCATGCATGAACTGACCCAAATGAGCCGAATA
>JAEOTX010000130.1 GCA_016839605.1 Candidatus Thorarchaeota archaeon
AGTGAGTCGAGTGCCAACATCAGGAATGAACCGGCGATAAATCCCAGTGCTGCTGTTTCCAGTCCTATCATTACAATAGCTTCTGCCAGCAGCTCCATAAAGGCGAGAGTGATCATGACTCCAGCTGCCATACCCATCATTACGCCTATCATGCGCTGACTAGGCTTCCTGACGAAAGCGATCAAACCTCCTACTCCTGTCGCTAAGCCAGCTAGTGTTGTGATGATTAGGGCTTCCACTACTCCGTTCATTGAACCATTCACCGGATGGACATCTCAAATATGCTTCAAGTAAGTAGAAAGTTAGACTAATCTAACTTAAAAAAGTGCTTCCGGTGGTGTTTCAATTCATTAGAGTAGCAAAAAATACTACATCTCAACTTGGAAATTCCAATCTAACAACTATTATATACTACTATATCGTATTATAGAAGTGACACTTGGAGAGCGCCACGACCATCACGTATGTTAAGTGGGGGTTGGGGCGCAGACCAAAACCTTAATGCGGTTACGTGACCAGTTAAGGTGGAGCCACCATACTGATTATGTAACACATTATGGTTGACTCCATAGCAAGGGCGCAGCACAACTAATGTGGGTCGGTCCAGGACTCTGGCGTGCGGTCCGGATCTTGCGTATTGCCTCAAAATGGGCTCTATGGAATGTGACGCACAAATCATTAGGTGGTGGCGCGGCAAGCGTCATATTGCCCACTTGGGTTGCGCCCACCTCTTCTTTCTGAAATCAAAGCTCTTTTGTGGAGCCTTTGTTCACTCCATTTGATATGGAGGAGAGATCACTTGACTGAATCTGAAGTATACAGAGCACTTCAACAGCATCTAGACTCAATGCCGGGGGGATTTCCTGCGACCGAGTCTGGAGTGGAAATCCAGATACTCAAACGCTTGTTTACCGAAGAAGAAGCAAAACTAGCAACTCAGTTGACATACTCCACATATCCGACTGAATCCTTGGGGAGCATATTCGAGCGGCTAAGGGAAACAGGGATTTCCTTGGAGGAACTGGAATCTAGCCTTGATACAATGGTCAGCAAAGGTCTCCTCCATTTCAAATCAGAGGAAGAAACGAAGTACTACAATAATGCTCAATGGGTTGTAGGCATCTACGAGTTTCAGGTCAATAGAATATCGAAAGAATTCTCTGAGGAAATTAGCCAGTACAATCACGAGGCATTTGGCAGGGTTCTGCTTAGTTCTAGACCGACTCAACTCAGAGTCATCCCTGTTGGGAAGAGCATCAAGCCAGAAGACAGCGTTGCTAGTTATGACGATTTCAGAGCAATGCTATCTTTGCATGAAGGACCATTCATGGTGATGAACTGTATATGCAGGCAACGTAAAGGCATTACAGGAACCCCCTGCAAGGTGACGGATCGTGAAGAAACCTGTCTTGGACTTGGACCATTTGCACAGCTGTATATAGACCAAGGCTGGGGTCGAGAGATCACAAAGGAAGAACTCCTAGAAACAGTGGAAATGAATGAGAGTGAGGGATTAGTCCTCCAACCCAGTAACTCTGTGAAACCTGATTTCATGTGCAGCTGTTGTGGTTGTTGCTGCGGACTTCTTCGCGGAAAGGGGGCAACATCAAAGCCGGTTGCCTTATTCACAACAAACTATCACTCAGAGGTTGACCATGACCTTTGCACTCAATGTGGCACCTGCGTGGACCTCTGTCAAATGAAAGCACTGAGTTTCCAAGATGACTTGCTGTTTATCAACCTAGACAGATGCATTGGATGCGGGGTATGTGTAGCGAACTGCCCAGAAGAAGCGATCACTCTGAAGAAGCGTGAGAAGGAATTCATACCGCCAGAGACCATGGAAGACACATTTGATCGGATCCTGAGTAACAGAACTCCTACGTAGAATCTGCATAAGGGATTCAGGCAGCATCATGTTGGAATCATCCGGTTTATATCCCTAGATTGCTCTCTCAAAATGAGAAATGCAGAGAGGTCTAGTGATTTGTTTCGATATGCGCTAAAGAGGGTCTCAAGAGGATATCGACTATTCATAGCCCTCACGATTGGAGTACTCATCGCCACGACTTTCTTTTCAGCTATGGTGATTTCTGCTGATGTCACATCACGAGAAGCTCTGCTAAACGCCCTCGAAGATGTGGATTATGACTTGCGCGTTCAAGCCAACAATGTCACATGGACTAACTCTGAGATGACTGAATTACAAGACTTGCTCGAAGACATGCCTGAAGTTGAATCAGTTGATGTATACAGCAAGGTGAAGTATACGTATAATGCGACGTCTGGTACCTCGTTCGATGTCATTGGCCTAAATCCCCAAAGCACCGCATGGCAGTCTATGGCCCTCATCAATGGCTCAACAACATTAGGTGCCAATGAGACCTACATTGTTGCGGGTTCAGTAAATGCCACTGCACTCTCAGTAGGAGAAATACTTCAAGTTCCAATCACGATTCAGACCACTGAGTTTCCTTACATCGAGAACTATGAACTCAATCTGACTATCGCCGGATATGTAGACATTCCAGAACGCACAGCGAGACTGCTTAATCCACCCAGATACTTCAACCTCGGCTTCATTCAAATTGAGCTGGGGAACTGGCGAAATTACAACATACTTATGGTAGATTGGGAAAATACCCTCTCACCTTTCATAGACTTCTATACTAGTTATGAGAATGCGACCCAGATGCTCATGACAACAGGCTATTCATGTCAGCTCGACAGAGACACTGTGATCAATCCATATGACGTTGGAGCATCTAGTACTGCTGTCAATGATATCGTGGCTACGATAGAGGATCGAACAGCTACTTTGAACACAGATGTCACGAATCTCGTAGGCACAACACTGGGCTTCGTTTCTTTGATGTCAACCATTCTAATCCTGGCCTTCGTGAGTCTCGCAGCCCCAATTATTTTCATGTCATGGTATTCCTCAACGATGCTCAGTGATGTGAGCTATAATCTTCGGCGTCGTGAGTTTGGCCTTCTCTCAACGAAGGGAATGGGGCCCAAATCTATCCGGAGAATGCTCATCTTTGAAGGCCTTATCATAGGTCTGATAGGCGGTTTTATGGGCCTTTTATTTGGCACAATTCTAGGTCACATGGTTGTAGGTGTCCCGATCGACAACTTTCTGCTAGCATTAACTGGGAATTTAATGACATCCATCTTTGTAGTTGCATTCGCAATGATCCTGTCGTATTGGTCAGTAAGAGGACCATCAAGCAGGGCATCGAAACTCGAGCCTCTTGATGCATTGAAGCAATACGTCTACATCGAGGAGCAAAGAACCTACAAGAGGCTGCTTCCAACTCTAGCCCTAGTCTTAGGCACCTACAAAATAATCGCTTGGATTCTGGGAATTAACATGCAGTCGGTGCTTTCAGGGGCTCTTTCTACCAACTTTCTATTACTGATCGTTACAGCATTATGGACACCTGTTGATGCATTCCTGAACTTCGCAGGACCGATCTTGTTTCTCTATGGTCTTACGAAGATATTGTTGAGAGGATCTCAGAAATTCCAGGAAGGAATCGTAGCAGCATTCAGCCGATTCTTTGGAGCTTTTGGCAGACTCGCCACGAGGAATGTCAAGCGTAACCCATCAAGAAACGCCGCATTAGTGTTTGTAATCGCCCTCATTGTTTCATACGGTCTCTTTAGTGTAGGGGGGCTTTTCTCTGAGGAAGATCGTGTCATGCGAAATGCACTCTATGATGTCGGTTCTGATGTGAGTGCTACATTCAGCGCTGGCACAAATCTATCAGAGACCATCCAAGAATTCGAGACTCTAGAAGGCATAGAAGCGATGACTCTTGAGTATCATATCTCCATGAGTAGCACTAGAGGCAGTATGGAGGTACGAGGCATCTCACCAGAGAACTGGACAGATGCAGCTTTCTATGAGAGTACCTGGTTTGCGGGTGCAAGCCTTGAGGAAGTCTTCTCCAACTTTACCGAGAATAAGATTCTCTTATCAATCACTGTTGCTCGACAACTTGATCTAAGAATGGGCAATTTCATCACACTTCGGGGAATAAGCGCGAGTGACATCCACAGGATGGAGATTGTTGGTTTTATTGGATTTGTGAGTCCATTTGAAGGATTATTCGGTGACATAGGGGGACGCGGAGGATTTGGAGGCTTCACATTTGGAGGTACATACCCATCGTTTGTACCTAGGGACTTTCTGAATTCAACTGGCCTAGTGGAATATGCTGAGGGCCACATTCTTGCCAGGACTGAGGCCAATACAAACGGTACGATGCTGGAAGAGGAGATCGCATTGGTTGCCCCAGAGGTGCAAAGCACAGCGTCAGTGACATCTGTCCTCAAGTCCATTGAAGAAAACACGTTCGAGGCAGGAGGTACAAGGGCTCGCTGGGTGGGAGTCTTCTTTGCTGTCGTTCTGGCTATAATTGGCACTGGTCTGGTTGTGAGCTTGACTCTGAAAGAAAAGGAGTATGAGACCACCTTGCTTCGAGTTCGAGGATTCACTCGCAATCAGGTGTTGAAGGTGCTATTGGCTGAGATTATGGTTATGGTTCTATTCTCATTGATTCTGGGAGTCGGCACGGGCTTCATCCAGTTGTTTGGTGATCTATCAAATCAAAGTCAGAATCTTCAGCAACTTGTTCGACCCATGGTGGTTCTATCTGCACCCGCTGTATTTGGAATGGTAAGTATGGTCCTCGCTGTACTCGGGGCAGCGGTTGTGCCAATAATTTGGGCTTCAAGATTCACGGAGGGCAAAGTTGACGTTCTTAGGGAGTAGAGGTGAATGACATGGAAAGCATGACAAGTTACATCGAGACAAGAGATCTAGTGAAAGTGTATCAACTTGGAGACGTTGAAGTACAGGCACTCCGTGGGCTTTCTCTGAAGATTGACCAAGGTGAGATCATCTCCATCATCGGGCCAAGTGGTTCTGGGAAGACGACACTGCTCAATATTCTGGGCGGTCTGACTTACGCAACAGCAGGAAAGAGCTTTGTGGCTGGGAACGATATTTCTGGTGCCTCGCCTGCTCAGCTGGGTTCTCTTAGGCAGAAGACGGTTGGACATATCTTTCAGACTCTGAACCTCATCCCCACGTTAACAGCCTATGAGAATGTTGAGCTCCCAATGCTAGCAATAGGTGCTCCGAAGGATGCACGCAAGGAACGGGTGACAGAACTCCTGCAGACGGTGGGTCTTGGTCTCAGAATGAATCACAAGCCCGACGAGTTGAGTGGCGGGGAAAAACAACGAGTAGCAATAGCAGCAGCATTGGCGAATGACCCTCCAATACTCATCGCGGACGAACCTACCGGGGACCTCGATACAGAAACAGGGGCAAAGATTGTCGAGTTCTTACTGAGTGTCAACACGGATATGGGGAAGACCGTCCTCATAGTAACACACGACCCTCAGATTGCCAGACAGACTGACAGGATCTATCGGATCATGGATGGTCGAATCATCTCGGTCCAAACACCAAGCGAGGCTGAAGAGGCCACGGTTGAAATCAGGATTCAGATGTATCGTGACAGGCTAGATGAGACTAAACAGGACATCGATCAACTTCAGAAAGTGTACGAGGAGAAGCGTGTCACAGCTGGAACTTTCGCAGAGAGATGGACCAATCTTCACCTTACAAAGGAATTCCTTGAACGTGAGCTGAATCGAATGGGTCTCTAGTTTCTTCTCGATACGTTTTTGTGACCGTCTCATGTTGCAGAGTCAGGGTTCTAGAATTTGCCATTGCCTGTAATCGTAGTTCACGGTGGTGCAACCAAATACAGAGAGGAGCATATTCCTGCAATAATCCATGCTGTCGAACACTCGGCTGAAACGGGATTGAAGGTTCTCGATAAGGGGGGATCTGCAATTGCTGCAGCTGAAGCTGCTATATGGGCGTTGGAGGAAACCGATCTGTTCACCGCAGGCAGAGGTGCAAGGCCAAATCGTGATGGGTATGTTGAGCTTAATGCAATGATCATGGATGGCAATAAGCTAGAGAGCGGGGCTGTGATTGCTGTTCAAGATGTTGTCCATCCCATCAGTCTTGCACGCTATGTGTTGGAGCGAACTCCCAATTATCAAGTCGCCGGACTTGGTGCAAAGAAGCTCTATGATGAGATGATTGAGTCTGGTTACCGAATGGAGTCATCTCCAGGAGAAACGAAAAACACACCCATGGGAGAGGGCCATGATACAGTTGGGTGTGTGGTTGTTGATTCTCATAGTCGAATTGCGTCTGCGTCTTCAACGAGTGGTTGGCCCGGACAACTGCCTGGAAGAGTAGGAGATTCACCTATCATTGGTGCCGGAGTCTACGCAAATGAAGTCGCAGCAGCCAGTTGTACCGGACGGGGCGAACAGATACTGCGAATCGTGATGGGCAGGATGGCTGTTCTCTATGTTGAGGAAGGACTTGGCCCCAAGGAAGCTTCAGCAAAAACGATGCGTTTGCTCAAAGAGAAGACTAGTGGCGAAGCTGGGCTAATACTGGTGGATAAGAAGGGCAATGTTGGACTTGGTTTTGATACACCTCACATGCCTGTTGCAGTTGCGTATTCAGGTCAGGATACATACTCATCTATGACTCCAGAATGGCCTCCTAGTTATCGAACATGAGGTATGGTGCTGCCCTCGACCCTGCCATTGCTCTGGATTGAGCCTAGTTCATGAGTCACGACAGCACCAATGGTCGAAACAAGGTTGGAATTTGTTTCAGCATGATTTCATGTTACAGCTTTTATCTCGCCTTTGACACCGATTACGTAGGTTCTAAGTGGAATCTCTTTACCAGAGTTATGGATAGCTTCCTGAGCTAACCTTGCCAGGCCGAAACAGCATGGCACTTCCATGTGTACAAGAGCGATTTCCTTGACATTGTGGTTCTGAAAGATGGCGTTGAGCTTCTGGAGGTTCTCATCGTAGTCCTCAAACTTAGGACAGACCAGAATGGCTGCTCGATCCTTGATGAAGTCTTCATGGAGTCCTGCATAGGCAGGTCCAGCACAATCCGCTAATATCGCAATCCTCGAATCTTGAAACACGGGATGTTGAGGGCTCAACAGCTTCAATTTCACAGGCCATTGGTTAAGCTGTGATGGTGCTATGTTCTCCGGCACTGCGTTATCATGAGCTGATACCTCATGACCCGCTGCATATGTGAATGTTTCTGAGCCAGCACATCCCACATCTGCTCCACCACTATGTGTCGCTACGGGGGCCGAAGCTGCCTGACCTCGTGTCTGAGCAACATATGCCATTGCGGCCTCCTCATCAAATTCTACTGTTTCCACTTCTCTTAGGGTTAGTGCTCCCTCAGGACAGTGTCCAAGGCATGCGCCTAGTCCGTCACAGTAGCTCTCGGAGACAACCTTGGCTTTCCCATCAACTATCTGAAGCGCACCCTCGGCGCAGTTTGGGACGCATAGGCCGCATCCTGTGCACTTGTCCTCATCAATTAT
>JAEOTX010000131.1 GCA_016839605.1 Candidatus Thorarchaeota archaeon
CTATCTCTCCGACTAGCACAACTGCGTCAGTTCCTGAGTCTTTATTGAACATCTCTACTGCTTCTATTGTGGTCAGACCCACACAGGGGTCTCCACCCAAGCCGATTGCAGTGGAGATCCCAATCCCCGCATTGGTCATTCCGGCAGCTATCTCGTAGGTGAGTGTGCCGCTACGGGACATAAGGCCCACCCTACCGCCAGAGAAGACATGCCCTGGCATTATCCCAAGCTTCTGTTTGGCACTAGGCGTAATGATTCCTGGAGTATTGGGGCCAATCACTGTGATACCCTTGCGTTTTGCAGCATGTATCACTCTCATCTCGTCAAGTACAGGAACATGTTCTGTGATGACTACAACTGGATTCAGATCTGCAGCAATGGCTTCTAAGGCTGCGTCTCCTGCGAAAGGTGCTGGAACAAAGATCACAGAGGCAGTGGCATCCTGGACATCTTTTGCAGCTCTTACATTGTCATAAACTGGAATTCCATGGACTTCTTCTCCCTGTTTACCTGGAGTGACTCCAGCGACAATCTTTGTGCCGTATTCTAACATTGCCTCGGAGTGGAATGTGCCCTGTGAACCCGTTATTCCCTGAATAATCACCCTCGTGTCTTTGTCAACTAATACGACCATCTATGCGCCCTCCTTGACCAGGTTCACGACTTTCTGAGCTGCTTCTTCCATTGTCTTTAGGAATGGAATGCCCGCCTTTGCGAGAATTTCCTGCCCCTCTTCCTCATTGGTCCCTACCATCCGGATGACCAATGGCGCTCTAATGTCACCATCCTTCTTTGCAGCTAGGATTCCATTGGCGACCTCGTCACACCGAGTTATGCCGCCCATGATGTTCACTAGGATTGCCTTGACCTTGTCATATTTCATGGCAATCTCAATCCCTTTCTCGACCCTTTCCGCATTAGCTCCTCCTCCAAGGTCTAGAAAGGTACTAGCTTTACCACCATAGAGCGACACTGCATCCAATGTTGCCATGGTGAGACCAGCCCCATTACAGATGCATGCAATGTTTCCATCCAGCTCAACGTAGGCCATTCCTTCCTGAGTGGCTGCTCGCTCTCGTTCATTCAGTTCCATCGGTTCTCTCTTCAGGCTCTCTATCAGTTTCTTGTGTCTGTAGAGTGCATTGTCATCAATGTTCAGCCTCGCATCAGCAGCTAGAAATCTGCCATCCTTAGTGAGGATCAATGGATTGATCTCAGTCAACTCCACATCTCTAGCCTTTACTATCTGCCAAAGCTTGAGAAAGAACCCTGCCAATTTGTTGATGCTTTTTCCACTGAATCCCATCGCGATAGCCATATCACGGGCCTCAAAAGGCTGCAGACCGAAATCAGGGTCAATGTGATGTTTGATGATCTTCTCAGGGCTTTCTTCTGCAAGCTCCTCTATCGACATACCACCCGCGCCACTTCCAATAACGACATATTTCCGCTCATTTCTGTCGACCGTTATGCCTGCATAGATTTCCTGCTGAATGTCTAGTTTCTCCTCAATGAGAACTGCTTCAACAGGAAGATCGTTGATCTTCATCTTTAGAATCTCTTCAGCATGCCTCGCAGCTTCTTCGGGCGTATCAGCGAACTTGACTCCTCCCACCTTGCCCCTTTTCCCAGCAAGAACCTGTGCCTTCACAACTACAGGCTTGCCTACTTCAGCGGCTTGTTTCTTTGCCTCCTCTGGAGTCCTGGCGACGCCTCCAGGTGGCGTTGGCATACCGAAAGCCCGAAAGATGTCCTTAGCCTCGTGCTCAAATAACTTCATAGGTATTCACCGGAACGCGAAGGATTCTATCCCTCCAACTGAAGCCCCGCTCGATGTTTCTCCCGTAAAAAGCTATCTGATTGCACCTATGAGCGTTCGAAGATTGCTCTCCAAAGCAATGCAGTCCTTCTTCAGACTGTCTTTACGCTTATCGGCCATCAGTCTTAGCAAGATCATATTGATGTAGTCAAGCTCCTCGATGCAATTCTCGACAATACCCGGCATCTCACTCTTCTTGCCTACAAGGTCTTCGAGGCTATCTGCTGGTAACGCATCTACAATGCGACTGACTACATCTTTCGGTAGATTACTCCTAGCTGCAGCGACGCTCAGGAGAATGCTCTTGAGGTTTCTTTTGCCCTCAGATATTGCTCTCATGACACGTTTGGCATCACGCACTGGAACTCCAAGGTATGTCACATTCTCACCCAGATCCGTACACTTGATTACCTTTTTCACGCGATGAACAAGCCCAGCTCTTTCAAGATCACCAATTATCTCGAGTCCTCGAAGTGATTGCTCTATCACGCTTGATGCGTATTGTTTGGTATCTTCCTCTTTCAACGCATGCTTTGCGAACTTCACCAAGTGCTTGCATAGTCTGTGTCTTCGTATGCCTTGATATTTCCATGACTCACAGGAACATGACACCCCGTCAGAAGACTTCAGAGATACGTAGTGCCACATCTCTCTACTTCCGCTATGAACCAATCCTTCAATCTTGGAGGGGTTTAAAGAAACGACCTTGACATTCTCATCTGGGATCTCTTCCGCACGTCTCTCTGTGGATCTTGTGGTCCTTAGGGAAACAAGCTGGTCTACAGTTGTGTCATCAGAAGTTAGGGTGCCATCGCGAATAGATCCTGCCATTCGGTTGCTTGTCGCCCAAAATGTCCTATTAATAACAGAGAAGGGATCTACCACATCCTCAGAACTCCCGCACAACTGACCGAGTACCAAATCTTGGATGTTCTCTGCATCATCCATGACACTGTCCACTTCGCCTTCTCTGGGTATTATGTTGCCTTCAGAATCAGTGAAAAAGTACTTCGCCAAGATGCGAGTCTTTTCTTCTTCATTATCAACAACAACTATTCCAAAGGCATCGTTATCCAGTCCTCTTCTCCCAGCTGACTGGAGTACATCGTTGAATTGCCATTCTGTCAGCATGGTGACACTGTCTTCATGGGAAAGCTCCTTCCCCAGTTCCTGCATGAACACTCCCATCAAAAAGACCACAGTAGCCCTCAGCCCGCTGGCGATTGCGAAGCGCATTGGCATCACAATGACGGGTAGAAGACCATCTTCCCATGCC
>JAEOTX010000132.1 GCA_016839605.1 Candidatus Thorarchaeota archaeon
AAAACGCTTCGACCAGAAACTGGCCCCATTTTTCACTACATCTCTTCTTTGCCAAGGCCAAGGCAGAGCCTATGTGAGCCACATCAGACTTTTTTGACATCCGTTCTGTCACATTCCCAATCAAGAATTCAATTGCATTGTGCATTTCGTCCAAATCCAATGTTGACATACTATCATTAATCTCACATTGTATATTGAGTGGGCTGATTATCCTGACTCTTACTGTCCAAGGGTTCAATTTGACTCCGGTTTCCAAGGTAGATGTGAAGAATTCGTTCATTCTTGCAGAGCCAAGAATGGACTTGCCAAGCTGCAACAACTCATTCAATACACACTCATTTGCCAGTAGCAGTCGCCGCTCAGTAGAGATTCTCTGAACATATCCTCTGTTCACGAGGTCACCAAGTTCCAGAGGTATACTCCCTTCTCCAGTCAATTGAAACATCTCCAGAAATGCAGACAAGGGGCTGCGCCCGTCGAACGCACCAATGACTTTCATAGTAGGGGTAGATATTCCCAATGGATTTTCTCGACTCAAGAGGGGTGATAGTGATCCCTCCGAAAGAGATAGTATATCATTGCCCGTGGGAACATATACTACTCGGATGGCATTATGCCAAAAAGCAAGTGCCACAACATCCTTGACTTCAGTGAGGGTCATGCGCTGTTTCTTTGCAATCATGTCAATAGTATGCCCACTCTTGATCCGCATCAGGAACTTCATCACATGCATCAAAACTTCAGATGATTCAATAGGCAGCATTACCGATTCCCAGTCTGCGTTTCTAATGACAACTGACTTCTCAGATAATCTATCAAGTACTATGACACGCATGACGAATCTGTCGAAATCGGAGAGAGCCAATGCATCTATTCTGTCAAAGCTTCTGAAACTTCGGTAATTCTCCTCAAATTCGCGGACTATTCGGCGGAGTTTGCTTCTGACCTCATTGGTCTCTCTTGATATCGCCATCACGCCTATAGCCCATTCCCCGCCTTCCACCAGAAGAACGATGTCCTCACCATACTCGGTCTTCCATTGAGTCTGTTCTCCCCCGGCCAATGTTCCAATGAAACTTGTCATCGCAGAAACAAAACCAGATAGGAGCTGTGGATCTAGACCGCCTGGAATGAACTCGTGAGAATACAAAGCCGCGCTGGTTTCCCGGTGAAGAATAAAGAGGACTTTCTCATTAGACAGCTCTTCATCATAGGTTATGGGGGAGGTCATCTCACGTGATGAGCAGCAACCATTGTTTATACAAGTTGTTCATACCAATCACAAAAGCAGACACTATTTCACATCTTGAGTCAATGAATATTCTAGCAGGACTCTGTGCAAAATTGACAAATCAGATAATACGACAGATTGAACTGGCTCTATGTTGGAGTTCAGATGAAAGCGATATGAGAGTCAGCTCGGTCGAAGCCAAGAGTATCATTACGAAGAGCAATATTCCCGGAATTGACTATGTGATCAATCCATATATCGGATGTCAGCATGCTTGCCTCTATTGCTATGCGGAATTCATGAAGCGGTTCACTGGTCATGGTGGAGAGACCTGGGGAGAGTTCCTTGATGTAAAACAGTTTGGACTGGATAAAATCAAGCCGGAGAAGTATGATGGAAAAACGATTCTTCTGAGCTCTGTCACAGACCCATACACGCCTTTGGAAGCTAAATATGAGAATACTAGAAGAGTATTGGAGCGTCTCATAGGTACGAAGGCGAAGATAGAGATACTAACCAAATCCCGTCTTGTAGAACGTGATATTGACTTGTTCAAGCAAATTGCACACATTCAGGTTGGTGTGTCTCTAAGCACTCTGAATGAGCAATTTGCCAAGAAGATCGAACCACGGGCATCTAATCCACACGACCGATTGCGCGCTTTGAAGAAGGTTGCAGATAGCGGCATTTCGACCTATGTCTTTCTGTCACCTATATTTCCCAAGATAACAGACTGGAGAGAGATAATTAGAGCCTCCGAATCTATCACGAACGAATTTCACTTTGAGAACCTCAATTTCCGGGGTCATAATATAACTCGCATCATGGGCTTGATTGCAGAACAGTATCCAGAATTGGTGGAATACTATGATCAAGTAAGGAAAGATACCACACTGTGGGATGTAATAGAGGAAGAAATCAAAGATCATTGCACGGGTCTGAACCTGCATTGCAAAATCGAGTTTCATCACGGTGGCTTCACTAGAAGCAAGTGAAAAGACTGGAATCTTTCAACGAATACGGGGTATCAATCTTCTAGTTCGCTTCTTTATGCCATCTATTGTTGTACAGCACCTCTCCTAAAAGCCCTTGAGTCATTGGATTATCTGGGCTCTCCTTAGCCTGTCTCATGGCATCTTCGACTGAGAATCTATCTTCAAACTTCATCATGCACCTCATATTCCCTAAGCATTGATGCATGCACTCAGATGTTAGCCTAGTAGCTCAAGAAGACGCGCCCACGCAGAGAGGGCAAATTGCGCTAAATCTATATTAGAAATGGAGATTGTATGAGTATCTAGCTTTGGTGGAATCGTGTTGACGGGTTGGTGGTCAAGTACCCCAAGAGGTGTAGGAATTCTCGCAGATTTAGAGATTCTAGTAGGTATTGCGTATATCTTCCTAGGCGTAGTTTTCCTATTCTCCTTCTTAATTTCTGGCGTAAGTGTAATAGCTCTTGGCCTGATTCTGATATATATGGGATGGGCACTTGCCAGACTGGAAATTTGGGCATGGTGGGGTAGTCTATTGCTCAATGGGGTGATATGTGTGGGCAATATCATATTTGCCGGGGAATATCTTCTCATCATCCTATCTATCGCGATTATTGTCTATCTCCTGACTCCAGGAGTTCGTAACCGGTTCTTTCAATAATGAAATGGGGCCCGAAGGGGGAATCGAACCCAGCGTTCATGGCATCTTTCGATTGATGTCATTGTATTTTGAAGGAGGTTTTTTTAAAATGAAATCATGGAGGAGCTCAGAGAGAGTTTCCCTCTCGCCGCAAGTAGCATGGATGAACACTTGAAGAAGGTGCAGGAAAGAAGAGGCTTGGTGATGAGCATGGTGTCCAAGACCTTTCGTGATGAGGTGATGTCTAAACTGGATGATTTGGGAGTATTGGATGCGCTTGTTTATGAGAGATGGATAGAGGGAAGCAATGTCCCGTTTCCAAGAAACACTGAGGCGATCAACATATTTCGAAACTCATTTGGTGATGACGAGCCTGTCAACGGGAAGCCCAGGAGTCCAACAAATGAAGCTGTGTCCAAGGAGATAGATGAGCAACTGGGTCGAATTCGAAAGGCCGCCGCCAATCTCATCATAGGGAAGGATGATCTAGTCAAGGAATTGATGACAAATAGAACTCAGCTATCACTCTAGTCACACCAACAGATGTATTGTCGGTGAAGCTGCCTTATTCATAGCGGGTGCAGTTTCGTTTTGGACATGTTCATAAATCGCTTAATCTCCAATACTCCAATATGGTCACCACCCCCTATTTTTCTTCTACGAGAATCTAGCAGGGCAATTGAATTGTCTTCTACCCATCAATTATTGTAGTCAAAGTCATTTTGTGAAGACTGAAATTCTCCACAAACCTCATTATCGAGATATCATACGGTATAGAGAAGGGAAGCTTCCGTGAATCATCTATTTGAAGAAACAAGCATCAGGAGTAGTCCAAGAGTCGGCTCCCTATCCAAAGTGGCTATAATTGTACTGATTGCATTCATATTGTCCTCTGTATTTATCTTCTCACGTCCGACTGACAATGGTTCATTCGATGGCACCTTTACACATCAGTTCGACATATGGATGGAACCAAGAGACCACGAGTTCGTCATTCAAGTATCCTTCTACGAAACACGTTTTGATGCTGAGGAATCTGAGAATCGTCTGATTGCCGCGGGAGAGGTGATTACTCCCAACACCGATCATCAGACAATGTATCTGTATGATATACCCCTCTCATTGAACGGAGTGTGGATCTCTATCTTCTGCAGATATGATACTGGGATTGTAACGGATACTGTGATTGACCAACTGCCCCTATCTGCTTCGAAGGTCATCATTGTTGATACTTTTGAGTTGACTCTCAGACTCACACTGTTCTGATGAATGAGCAAAGCAGTTCCCAATAATGAAGAGAAGATGAATCGATATACACAGCAATTCCCATTGCCAATGCCGATGATAGTAGTAGGAAGCACAATAAAGTGACGCACTTTCGTCGGAAGCTGTGAAACGCCTCGTAACCAGCGGGATGTGCTCAAGAGTTTGCTTTGTGTGGTTTGCCAATCCGTCCTCTGGAATTGAGTGCTTCTTCACTTAGAAGTTCATTATTAAAGTTCTAAGCCCATGGTGAGGCGGTTTCCTCAACTCGTTTGGGTGCGAAAAACAGAGCAAGAATCCCAGTGACTGTTGTAGGACTGCATAGGTGTGGTGTTTCTGAGATAGGACATGGAAATCCTAGCCACACAACAAGCAAATGAACCATCTGTAAGGCCAATACAATCTCCACATATCTCATTCTGGTCATATTCTGATCCGTGGTACTGTGCCATGCGAACCAAGCGATGGCTAATCCGGGTGCGTAGAAAGGAATCATGAGCAGGGTGTAGAGAATGTCAACGACAACTGGTGATGGATAGATGGGATTTCCCGGAGCATATGTCCATAGAGCAGCGTAGATGCCTGTAACGTGCATTGGTGTGAATCTGGTTACTATAATGACCTTGAATGGTGTTGCGAGGGTCCATGTTGTTAGAAATCCTGCTACTCGTCTAGGAGACCACCATGGCATTATTACATCACCTCATAAGAAGCCTGGACTTGTATGACTTTCCAAATATTTTTGCACTCATCCAGCTTTTCAGAGTTCCGTATCGCTAGGACTCTGTTCAAACAGACAATAGCCTGAGCTTAAGACTTTGCAGGTTTTCCTAGATTTCCGTTTGTGTTGAGCTTTGTGGGGCTTCTTTGATGTCCCTCCAGATCGCTGTGTTTTGTACAATGCTATATACAGTACACCGAATGCTCCAAGAGCTGCAAATCCCACGACGTTCGATGGCCCAGTGGATGGTCGAGCAATTGGGGGACCAAGATCGATGTTCGTGTCCACCAGTGAGATATCCCCTACCGCATAAGAGATGTTACCCAGTCCCAGCAGAACCAAGTCTGCGACACCACCATTAGCTCTCAGAAGAACTCTTGCGTCCTTGTCGTACATCCTATGATGTGTCACATTTCCGTCTACGATGTGTAGGAATTTACATGCATATTGTAAGCCCTCCTGCTGTTCTTCCATCACAATTCCCTGGTACTCGTCATCAACAAGTTCCGCGGTGGCATTGAAATCAGCAATTGCAGATATTATCGACTCTCCATCATCCCACTCGCCTAAAAAAAGACGAAGAATACCTGTCTGGCCTACAAGAGTGCCGCTTTCTATCACACATCTTCCCGATTTCATTGAGTAGTAGACGAGTTGGGAATGGTTCCAATTGTATCCAAGAGAAGTGTTACCATTGTAGCGTATTAGAACCCTAGCATCATCGGAGTCTACCCAGTCAAGAAACTCAAGCCGAATCAGTATCTCACTTTTCACTGCATGCCCTTCTTCATCCTCGTGAAGGACTTTGCCAGGTACGGACTGAATCAGGCCGTCATTAATAGTATAGTTCCAGAGCACAATGATAATGCTACTCAGAAGATACTCTAGATACAACCCCTCAATCTGATCCGATATTTGAAAGGGGAAGCAGCTATGGAGTGCAGAGTGAACTTGGGTCGTACACATATTTGCAAGCAGCAATGTGCTTATGATGATGACGAGCCTCATTCTGTGGCCACTGCGTTTGACGGAGAAACCAATCCCGAACCCACGTTTGGCTAAACGATTTCTCGGCATTCCAAGCTGCCTCCAAACACACATCAGAGCTCGTACCCGTCTGTGAAGGTGAAGCTTCCGCCGCCTGTGTGTGTTACAGTTGTCTTCAGTTTTGGAAACTGTGTTCGAATTCTGAAGATGAACCACCATTCTATACATTCGAACTGAGCCCATGCGATGCGCTGGTCAGCATTAACATACGTTACTCCACTATCATGATCCCAGACAGTGTAGACCCCCTCAGCACCTCCGTAGTCAGTCGAATATTCGACATCATCAAGATCATCACCATCGCTATAGGCAGTAGTTGTGATTTTTATCCAGGCGGGATGATCCCAGCCTGTATATAACTTATCTACGTCCCAGTCGTAAGGGTGCGGGTCTGATTCATACGTGTAGGCATTCACCGTCGGGATATATACTAGACCAACCAGAAAGGCTGCGAAGGCAAGACTCAACATGAGGGAATTGCGATGCGCCTCCCATCTGCTCATCCTTGGTTTTTCGTTCTTATTCATTTACATCTCTCCTTGTAGATTGTTCACGCAGCCATGAGATCTACGAGAGTCAACTTGCTCGCAGATTACGTCGCTGCGCGCTCCTCGGTCACCATTTGACTCAAGAATCAAAGGAACCTTGGATACTTACATAGCGCCGGTCGTACAATATATTGCCATTAATCAACTTTCCGACACTATATTAGTACTCTTCGGTGGGAGGTGATGCTATTTAAACATATCGTATGACGATAAGTTTGACAAAGATTATTAGGGGCAGAAGACCCACAAATTCCAATTCGGAGTACTACGGTGAACATGATGACCGATCACAGACTGAGTTGGTTGGAGCAGCCAGGTGCACCACTCTTGCTCCTGAAACTTCTGGAACGAGATGAGTTCATCACAAGACTCCTCAGAAGTGCGGTCAATCCCGGTGGAGTGGCAACCCAGGACGGACTCAGAACGCTCAGAAACTTGCTTGGGAGTGAGAGGGGAGTTGGCCTCATTGATGAAGAGGAACGAAAAGGAGCGGGGCCCAGACCACGCCTGTACGTCTTTCTCACTCCATTGGGTCGGCAAGTAGCTGAACTACTAAAGCAGATCACTGATACCCTCGCAGAGAATGCTCAGGCTTAGATGTTGTACTGCTCCCGCACGGCACGAACAATCTCTGCTTCTTCTTGGAGACCTGCCTTTCTAAGCTTGACAGTGAACTCGGAGAGGATGGTCATCACCGGGCACTCCGGGCATTCTATTCGGTGCTCTCCGTACTTCTCCATGAGATCGTTCAGAATGTCCTCAAATGTCCTGATGAGTGCATCCCGGACAGCGGTCCGCGTGTCGTCACCGTTTCCTGCAGATGTCATCGCATGTGTGTCCTCGCGTCGGGATTTAAACACCCCCAAGAAGTTGCTACCATCAAGATATTGGACCCGGACACAGTTTGACGGGTACGGATAAGCTAATAAGACAACGGCGAAAATCGGCTTCTTCGCCACAAAAATCATGGCCTGGGTGGTGTAACGGTAGCATAAGGGATTGTGGCTCCCTTGACGCGGGATTACACCTCCTTTTGAGGTGTGACGCGAATTCAATTCCCGCCCCGGGCCCCACTTTCTTCTTCAATTTCCCCTGACGCGGGTTCCTGACCCTGTTCTCATAGTGAGCGAACTCTAACCCATGAGCACTTCTATGTTTCACCCTTCTCATGCCAGGTGTCGCCACCAATTGCGACGTCACTCGCAATCCAGCATGAGCTTTGTCTGACATCATTGGGATGGGATCCCTCCCTCAGACTTGGCTTCTGTTTCCTGTTCATATCCAGATGCATCAGTTCTGGGAACAGAGAAGGTTTCCATAGAATTTTCCACGGCGGGGTCATTATCACTCATCCCCGGTTTGTCGCCAAAACTGAGAAGACTCGTTTGAGTAGTGTGAACAGCCGCGGACTCCCCAGGATGTGATACTTCATCTTTGGAGGGGAGTAAGGACTTCTTTTTGGAAGGATTTGCCTTCCTCCGAGCATTCGGAGCTGGAGGTCGCGCTGGCGTACTCCAACGTCCTAGTCCGTGGGTCTCATTCTTTAGTGATGGAATGAGCTTGATTAGGCGGCGAGCTATGTTTAGAGAGCCATTTCGGTCAGCATTAGTTTTGAATCCACATGAACAGGTGAAGAGATTCTGCTTTGGTCGGTTTCCTTTTCGGCCGCATTTCCAACACATAATGGAAGTCCACTGCTCTGGAATTGCGCGGAAACGTGCTTCTGAACCCTCAACCTTCCATCCTGACTGAGCTAGAGCATGTTTTAGTGACTGAGAAATTCTACCAAAGGACCAAGAATGAACCAACGCTCGAAACTTAGACCCCCTTGTGTTTCCTCTTCGTGCACTGCTTCTGATGCCCTTTACTCTGCCAAGAGCTATGTACAAATCAAATCGCGAAGACAGTTCCTCGATATAATCGAGGATATCCCGAACCAGTACTCGGTCGTACTCCTTTGCCGCGTTTTCCCTCTTGGACCCCATTGCTTTGAGTCGTTTAGTCACAGAACTGGACTTCAGTCCTTTCTTAGTTCTGATGGCTTGAACTCGTTGAAGCTCAGCTACGCGGCTATCATATTTGGAAATGACAGCAACCTTTTCTTTCTGAACGAAATATCTTGTTTCAGAAACCTTACTCTCAGTAAGAAGAGTTGTGCATGCAGCCTTCTTGACTCCGAGGTCGATACCGAGAACAGCTTTTGGTTTTGGAGGTGTGCTTCCAAAGACAACTTCAACCTTGACAGATAGGGTAGCCCACCATTTCCGATTGCCATCGGTGTAGATTTGAAGAGCCCGTGGCTCACCTCTTCTCAACTGTTTTGTATGGAAGGGGGATATCTTTAGAGGAATCCTAAGTCTTTGGTGCACTTTCAATCCCAAGAGATTAGAATCAAGAGAGTCACGAAGATCTAACCAGAGTCGAGCTGCCTTGGTGGTCCTCCAAACCAGTTTAAAACACTGAGGAAAAGTCCATCGCGGAACCCTTCGCGAGCTGTTGATGGCACGAGGGCGTGAAGCACGCATCCCCTTCTTGCTTCTTAAAGCTAAATAGCTCTCATAGAGTGCAACTGCAGTTCGACGACAGTCAGAGATTTCATTTGCTGAAATTCTTGGAAAGCGGGTTTTCATATCATGAGGAACATTCGTTCGTGGGAGGTTGCCCTTCTTTCCCCATGAGGTAGGGACAGTCAGAGCATCAAGTTTAGTTTGGTCAATCCGCTTTCGTTTCTTTCCTCGAAGGAGAACAGCTTCTTGCTGCTCAATTATCCCAAGATATGCTTGAATAACACGAGAGTCACGGGAAGCAATCTGCTTCAATCTCCGCTTAGCTCGTTTGGTCATTGACTCCCAGTTTATAGGAATCTTGACACTAATCGTAATAGCTTGGGTGCGAGCCACATCATTCGCCGCCTAGGTATATAAAGTTCTGACCTGTGCAGGTCATTAGAGTTCACTCCCTGTCTTGTCTGACAGGAAGCTTTTGAACTCGTATTGAATTCTATATGGAGGTATATAAAGTTATAAAGCGAATATTTCAAACGTTTGTTTAATTTGAGAATTTATACATTAGGAACTGAAATATTCCCATTTTTTAATAAGACGAATAATTAATATGGTCACAATAGAATAAAGAAAATGTTGCGGCATGACAAGGAAACGAGGGAGGCCAAAGCGGCCATTACCCATGCACCCCAATCGGGTTCTAGCTCAATCCATTAAGACTGGGCTATCTACAGGACTGTACATCCAACGCATGGTGGAAAACCGCGTTACCAATCATATCTATGAGAGCTCTAAGCGAATTTGGAGAACTGCGAAAGCGCGCTACCAACAATCCTTGCGAGATGGAAAACCAGATTTCAGTCATATCACTGAAGCTGAGAATAATATCAGGAAGAATTCGCAACAGATACTCTTCGAAAAAGCAGCAGTCTATGGAAATGTAGAGGTACAGCGAGCAAAAAGTAGAGACGACACTGTAGGCCCTATGAATCAGCTCCACAATATTGGAGGAGCGGCTATGCGGGAATTCGTCATAGCAAATTATCCGCAGCCTGATCTTCAACAAGTCCTTTCAGAAGATGGTGAAGTACGATTTGTGTATCCAGCTTCTTCCTTCGGGCCAGAAATTGAGCCGATTCATGTAACACTCCCAGAAATGGACTTCATTGACTCCTGCAGAGAGCATATCCAAGTACTTGATACTCATAGTTTCATATATGATGTCGAGAATAGAAACGCAAGCAGATATTGCAATCTATTTCTCTTAAAGGCCAGACCATATCTTGATTACATCTACTCTGAACACATCTATGGGAAGGCTGGTTTCCGTGAAGGCACTCTAAGAACTCTAAAAGAACTAAAGGAAAGAATAGCTAGGACTCACAGTATACGAATAGGAAAAACGTCCACCGTGACGACTCATAGAAAAACCCATCATCCAAAATTCGATGTTGGTTTCTTTCAAGAGCAGATTAATGATGCAATATCTGCAAGAGTGTCGAGTATTGCCATTGATGAGATTCAACGTGTATTGGATGGCGGGTCGATAACAGAAACTGTTCTGGTAACGGATTCCGAGGGGAATATTGAGGGAGAAGAACCCGCACCTTGCTTGACCAAGAATGATGTTGAGTTCCTCTGGAAATCAGCGAGCGCCCTGGCACGGAAAAGAGGCACTCAGGTGCATCGTCTGATCTGCAGTCAGTTCCCCAGCTTCTGGAGTATCAAACGCGCTATTCTCAATGATGAGCCTACGATTCATAATGATGGGTATCTAATGACCGCAGAAATTCCTGTGGATACAGAAAGAGGGAAGGGTCGTGTGGACCTGGTACTACTTCGAAGGGAAGCAACAGCTGACGGGCTCAGGATTCTTTGGCGTCCAATATTTCTTCTCGAGATTAAGAGTAAACTTGGATTCTATTGGGAACTTGATGATATACTGAAAGAATCTGAATCAAGGAGAAGATATGGTCTTGAACAGCGAGTGGTATCTAATTTTCCGATTTCAACAAGACCACTCGACGATAATGAATGGCGCGCAATAATAGAGTCACAAATAGATGACGAGCTTTTGATTCAGGTTAACACTTACGCTAATGCGGTATGCAACGAATACATGTCGATATCCGGAGATGAAAGCAATAGTCCGATTCTTAGAGGAACTCTGTTCATAGATGCTGAAGACGATGTCGACTGCCATAGATCTTTGATACGAGGATTTGCCATTCGCGTCTACGAATCAGCTTCCAGCATTAGTGGCGAGATTCAGAATGCATTATATGAGCCAATAGTTGGTGGTGATGTACCGAAACTTGCCATCGTTCTTCACAAGCAGGAATTGGAAAAAGATAGCACCAAAGTGTTCATTTCACCCCCTCGGATTCATACATATAATCCACTCACTGAATCCAACATTCTAAAACGCCATTTCATTCTCTATCTTTCTGCGAGTTCTGCAACTTCTGGTGGCAAATCAGCTGCATGGATTTCCCAATACTACAATGGTCTTCAAGAAATTCATGAGATGGCGAAAGAAGCTAATCCATCCAATTTGATATGGCTAGATTTGGCGGATGAATTCACTAAGCCTCGACTTGCTGAAACACGCCTGCGACTTCTACCTTATTCCAAATCTGAGGATGATAAGTATAGAAGCCATCCAGATGGCATCCGCAAATTCTTCGAGTCATTCGAAATTCATGGCTTCTACAAAGAGATTGGGAGGTTCCTAATGAATGATGGCCCACTCCCATCTATAGAAAGCATGTTTCATAAAATCAGAGGAAAGAGCATTGTCGTTGTTAGTGGATGGGAATGGATTAAGAAATCGACGCCGGAACCATATCGGTCAAACCTCAACAAGCTGTTGGGGTATATTCTGGATCAGCTTCCTAGAAGTGAGGGAACTACCATAATCTGGTTTGACACACCTGAGGTTACTGAGAGTTCGTCACCCATCTATCAAACAAGGACTTTGGTGCCATTCCATGAATCTTCCCCCCTCTATGGAGAGGTGAATGAAATTATATGGAACATGCCATCAGCGCCTAGAAGAGAGGTCAATCCAGATGAATGGATACTCCCAGTTGTTCCTGCCGCTCCTGTATACGATGACATAAGAGTGATCATAACTCAGACTTTGCAAGGGTATGGAGTGGAGCTGACTCACATACCAGCACTCATGGGTTGGTCCGATAAATTTCGGAGTGAGGGGCTTAGATTCTGGCAACGACAATATCCAAAGCCTGTTGACATTCAGCTAGTTCCGGAGAAAGGAATTCGAGATAGAATCAAGATTCTTGCTTTCGAGTTAATACCCTGGTTGCCAGACCTTTGGCCAGATTTTTCAGCCATAGATTCTCTGAAAGATTCAGATTCGGAATTGCTTTGGAGCATAAGATCAAACCATGACAGAAACATAGGTGATATCAAAGTTGCTAAGCGAATTTTGAAAGATGGAGGTTCCGTAGAGCTTAGTATTCTTCAAAGGATGAAATACAGGCCGAAAGGCATTCGTGGTGGAAAATCGTATCAATCATTGACAGCAAATAGAATCAACTCGCAGCGTTTCTATCGTGGACCCAATGAGCTGAAAACGAATCTGAAGCCTTCCTATGAATCAAAATCGGAAACAACTGAGCCAGTTCTTGGCAAACAAAAAGATGTAGCATTTGGTAGGATAATATCAACTGATGATTCGCAACATCAAAGTGAAGCGATTGTAGTCGAAAATCCGTATCAGCCGGGTAATGTCCTCGTAGGAGTATTCACAGAAAGAGTCAGACCAAGTCAATCCGGTTTTGTCTGGTCGGTTCATGATTCAGAACGTCTAGAGGAGTTTCTGCAAACAGGTTCTTCGACAAGAGAAATTGATCTCTTATTGAGGAAAACTGGAGATAGGTGGGAATCGTGGAGTTGGGACTCAAAGAATAAGGAATGGAATTATCGAGGAATTGCAGAGCTAATTACAGGAAGAGAAGGCCGAGTTTCAGAACTCAAAGCAATAAGGGAAATGCCTGAAAGTTCTAGCCACAAGAAACCAGTTGTGAAGATACCAGAGTGGTTCAACAAGACAGTGGACATGGCTCTGAAAAGGCTCGCATTCCAACATCAGTCATTGAATAGGGTTTCTCTAACTTTGCACAGCGTTTCTGATCAATGTAAAGTAAGTTTCACTAGTGAGAAGGCAGCTGACATCTTGCATGAGGTAACTGTTCAAGGCACAGCAGACCTCATCGATCTCCTACGATGGCCCTTGAAGAATGGGGGACCAATGCCTATCAGGAATTCAGCTCGGTTGTATTGGTCCCCATTTGAGGATATAGAATATGGTGAATTTGACGCAATAAGACCGTTTGTGGAAACAAAAGCGCCCCACGATGTAAAGAGAACATTGCCGCCGCTAGTCAAAGACCTTCACGAGCTTTCTGAGACCTTGACTGTAACAGCAGTATTAACCCATGATGAAGAATTATGCCCATTAGTAAACCGTGAGATATCCGATCATAGAAAATGCTGGCGCGTCGAAATGCGTTCAAAATCAACAAAGGTTCAGGACAAGAAATTCGCAATGCCATTAAATGGCAAGCAAGTCTTTGGACTCTTATCGTCAAAGCAAATCATAATCGATGGAACTCAAAGACCACTTCAAATTGAGATGACGTCTAACCCAGATGCGCCTGAATCTATTGTGCTACACGAAAACTATTGGATACGCAGATTGATGAAAGAATATGGCCGATCCTTACCGCGCTTAGCTTCTGGCACCTATCTAAAGGTCAGAAACCAGAAATGGGTGATTTCCTTTTCTTTCGAAGGAAATTGGATCGTGTGGACTGCTAGGTCTGATGTAACAGGACTTCTTAGAGGGAAACCAACTTTCGATTACAGACTTAATCCATCCCTAACTTTGAATCAAGCTACAAAACAGTTCATAGAATCTCTAACGGACATTGTACCAAAAGCAAGCATAAAGGGATTCAGTGAACTCAAGACAAGGATTAGGGGAGCACTTGAAAAGAAAGGCTACAGCAAGTCCACTCCTGATTGTATCTTAGAATTAAGTACAAGCAAGAATCAGATTACAATTGCACTGACTCGAGCAGATGGCAAAATCGGAGGAGTCATTGCTGAGAACAAATTCGTGTATGACAGAAATGTCTCTATTGAGATGGTTTTAGAACGTGTCCAAGAATGGCTGGAATTTGGTCCTCCTATAAATTGCACTATTGCTAATGAAACGGAAATAATTGAGGAGCTTCAGTCGTATCTTATCGATTTGGGTGATTTTAAGGAGGATGATGAAAGCGAATCTCAGATGGATTTTGAAACTGAACTCAAAACTGTAGTGAAAGATCTTAGAGAAGAAGCTGAAATCGATTCCAGCAAACTGGAACTGCTGGCACACTCTTTATCCCAGTTAGCGCATTTGCACCTTGAGAAGCAAGATTTTGAAAATGCCTTTAGATTCATCGACGAAAGCATTAGCATATTGGAAAACCAGATTCAATTGCTAGATCCTTTTGAATGGGGTTCATCTCTTAAACGAAAATTCGTTAGGGCTTTGATTACTAAGAGGAAGATTCTAAATCGCGCTGGTCAAGAGCATTATCCAGATGACATCAAGAAAGTCATGCAAGAAAAGTTTGAATTCGCCAAAGAACAGATGCTCTCTCTGGGAAGACACCTCTCTGATGAAGACCGAGTACTCATTGACGAGATGAATCATGTATTTTCTGAGAATCCACAAGATTCTCTCTGAACTGAACTACCTTGAAAAGGCGTAGATGATTCTAAGCGTAAATGGTTGTACTATTATTGTGGATTACGGATGTCTGACCATAGTAAGGAAAGCTTGAATGCCAATAGCAAACAACCCTTGTTTTACTAGGACTAGTAATTGATGCATTGCATGGAACAAGACCTTCAGAATCCTATCCACAATCCCCTATGCTGCCATTACACCACTCGGGCCATAGCTGTGTGGCCAGCGATGTCATGCTCATGATTTTGTCTTATTAGCTTATCCGTAGAATATCT
>JAEOTX010000133.1 GCA_016839605.1 Candidatus Thorarchaeota archaeon
CAGTGCGGTTCTATTAGATGTTCTATTTCGAATCGAACAGAATTTTCCAAATGTTGAGCTGGTTCCGATTACGATTGATGAGGGAATACGAGGCTACCGCGACAAAGCTCTTGAGGCTGCAAAGGATTTAACGAGCAATCTGGGCCTAAAACTTGAAGTGCGGAACTTTTCAAGCCTCTTTGGCCAATCACTGGACGAGATTGTTACTGGTCGGGGTGAGAATTCAGTAGGTGCATGTTCATACTGTGGTGTGCTGAGAAGAAGAGCTATAAACACAGCAGCGAAGGAATTAGCAGCTGATGTTGTCGTGACTGGACACAACTTGGACGATGAAGCACAGACAATCATGATGAACATGATGCGCGGTGATAGTCGCAGGATAGCCCGAACAAACAGGTCCAGAGCAAGTCCAATAGGTGGACTCGTTCCTAGAGTCAAGCCCATCAAGGAGATATCCGAGAGAGACATTGTTGCGTATACTCATTATATCTCGCTTCCATATCATGATGTGCCCTGTCCATATGCTGTAGAGGCCTATCGCAACGACATTCGGGAGTTTCTGAATCGCATGGAACACAAACGCCCAGGCACCCTCCTGGCAATTTTGCGTTCTTCAGAATCAATAGCTGAGGTCTTTGAACAGAATGCTGGCGCATCGAACCTTAAGACCTGTGAAACATGTGGAGATCCAACCTCATCAAGAATATGCAAAGTTTGCTCAATGCTTGAGGACCTAAGAGCTGAGTAAAATGACGAAACGACCTGAAACCCTTCATGAAACTCGTGAGGTTCTCTACAACGACAATCACTGGAGTCTGTTAAGGTCGCTGCGAGAAAAAGCACTGGAGATTATGCAAAAGTTAGATGGTGCAGGCATGAGGTCCTTCGCCTATGGTTCTATTGCCCGTGGAGATATACACAAGTCATCGGATATTGATGTCATTATACCCTATCCTGTATCAAGCTATAGAATCGAAGTAAGTCTTGGAAGAGGCGTCCATAGAGAACTGGTGCAAGCAACTCCTTCGACGGTGATTAAGGGTCACATTCATCTAGACAACGATTTGGTTGTGACTTTTCCACTCTTCAAGCTCATGCCAAGAGAAGAGGAATTCTATCGGTGGGGCGGCCAGATAGACCCCAATCAAATTCGCAACGAAGTTCGTGTACCAGGTGTTGACAAACGACTAGTTTTGATAGAACCTACAGAAACAGGTCATATAGAGCGCGGCGTCATTGGTTATGAACATGAAGTTGCCAAGAGAATTGGAGTAAGTATTGCAATCGCCCAGGAACGTGTGAGAGTACTGAAAAGACGTGAAAATGTTGGTAGGACTGGGGTATACCTCACAAGACCACTATCTGAGGATGAGAGCTTTGAGACCGTAGCTAAGAATCTGAAGGACAGCGATCCTGCCATACGACGAACAATGGAACGAAGAGGAACGTAGAGGTGCTGCATCAATGCGATCGGTTCACAAGACCCAGGGGAACTCACTACTTGTGGGAAAGATGCCAACCGGATGCAAGATGTGCGCTGTAGGTTCTAAGATGGTCCTCTTTGTCACTGGCATATGCGATAGTGCTTGTTTCTACTGTCCCTTATCACAGGACAAAGCAGGAAATGACGTTGTGTTTGCTGATGAAATGCCAGTGCATAACGATAACGACATTCTCGAAGAGTTACATGCGATAGGTGCTGAGGGGGCAGGTCTCAGCGGAGGCGACCCATTTTGTCGACTCGAAAGAACTCTTGGATTCATCTCATTTCTCAAGGACTCTCAGGGTGACGATTTCCACATTCATCTCTATACCTCCCAGTCCGATGCAGATAGACAATCAATCAATAATCTGCATGAGGCTGGTCTAGATGAGATTAGATTTCATCCCATGACTGACAATTGGTCTGCAGTGCAAACAGCTGTGGGTCTCGGAATGAATGTAGGGATTGAAGTCCCAGCTATTCCTAGTGAGATTGAATCACTAAGGAAGACCGCCAGGAGGGCCGAAGAGATTGGAGTTTCATTCCTAAATATCAATGAACTCGAGAGCAGCGAGACCAATTTTGCCTCACTCAGTTCTCTTGGGCTAAAACTGAGAAACATGGACTCTGCATCCATTGCTGGGAGTGCTGAAGTAGCTGAAGAATTCCTTGCATGGTCAGCAAGCGAGCTAGAATCAATTTCAGTACACTACTGTTCAGCGCAATTCAAGGATGCTATACAGATGCGAAATCGGCTCCAGCGCCGTCTAGAGCGAACGGCAAGAGAGTTTGAAGAGCGAGCGGATGATGACCCTCTCTTGATACTTGGTGTGATTAGAGCCCCATTTGGAGAGGAACTAGACGATGATAAGCTGACTCAGATTAAGGATGTTCTCGAATCACAATTCGATGTTCCGGCAAATCACTTGAATGTCGACTTGCCTAGAAGGAGGATTGAGATAGCTGGATGGATACTTGCAGAAATTGCACAAGATTTCAGGTCATTCATTAAAAACGGTGACGATCTAGAGATTGGCATTGCATTCGAATACCCATCATGGGACCGGCTTCAGACGTTCTTCGACCCTCTATGATTGGTCAATCTTGAATCTCAAAATGGCACCAACACCTCCAAGGTTCTGGAGCTGGTCACCGGCAGGATGGTCTGTAGAAACAATATGAAATTGACCACGTGTTTTCTCCGTATTTCGTATTAGATTATCCATCCAACGTCGTTGGTCATGGTCGCCTTCCCTTAGTCTCTTGTCTGTTATCAAGAGATGTTCCACTGCTCCGTAGGCAACTGCAGCTTTCACCTCTTTATCACCGTAGGCCCCAAGACCATCTCCCTTTGCTATGTGTTCTATTAGTCCTTCAATAAGCTGTGTTTCAATCTCGAGTTTCAGACCCTCTATAGCTTTTGAAATCACACCTCTGAAGAGAATCTCTTTTGCACCTGGAAACCCTATGGAGTTCAAGCTTTCAACACCTACCGGTGGAAGTCCTTTGATCTTCATTCCTCGAAGAAACTCAC
>JAEOTX010000134.1 GCA_016839605.1 Candidatus Thorarchaeota archaeon
CAAGGTTGTTTCTCCAGCAACAGCCTACTGTGGCCGATGCTACCAGTGTAAGACCGGGCACATGAATCGTTGTACTGCTGAAGGCAAACGGATTTTGGGTGTGTCACTAGCTAATGGTGCATTTGCAGAGTACCTAACAGTTCCTGAATATATTGTCCATCAAGTGCCTGCAGGAGTATCAATGGAAGAAGCCGCATTAGCTGAACCCACAGCATGTGTAGTTCATGCAGTTGCTGAATCCACCAACATTTGTCCCGGGGATGCTGTTGTTATACAAGGACCTGGCACAATGGGGCTAATTGCAGTGCAAGTTGCCAAAGCAATGGGTGCTGGAAAGGTGATTGTGACTGGTGTGAGCGCTGATGAATGGCGTCTAGACATTGCACGTAAGACAGGTGCAGACCTTACTATTGACGTTCAGTCTGAGAAGGACCCTGTCAGCATTGTCCGAGATTATACTGACGGTTTAGGCGCAGATGTTGTCATCGAGGCTTCGGGCGCATGTGTCGCATGTGCTCAATCACTTGACTTCGTAAAAGTCGCCGGACATGTTTCATTGGTTGGTGTTAGGGGCCAATCAATGGAGATTGATCTTGATCCTATGATTGAGAAAGAACTCACTATGACTGGCACATGGGGTACACTTCCGTCATCTTGGGTCACAACACTACGACTTATGGGTTCTAGGAAGATAGACGTTAACCCACTCATTACGCATAGGATTGCACTTGACGAGTGGGAACGTGGATTCAATCTCATGGAAACCCAGCAGGCAATCAAGGTGCTCTTCACAGAGCTTGAATAGTCAACTGAACGAGGTCGATTCACCCAATGCATTTGACAAAGGATGTCCCGCCAGAGGACTATGAGATATATTCCAAAGAGGGAGCCAAAGGATTTCGAAGAAGGAAGCTTTTGGGCCCTGATGATTCAATAACGAGTTTTGCCCTAAGAGCTTTCATTCTGGATTCAGGTGGGAACTCGTCTCCTGACGTCCATAGTCATGAGCATGGTGTCTATGTCATGAGTGGAGTTCTGCAAGTGAAGGTGGGTGATCAGCTACTTGAACTGAGCCCAGGCGATGTGATTCATATTGCAGCTAATGAGCCACATCAATTCCTCAATCCTCGGCCACAGCCTGCCAAGTTCCTCTGTGTGCGCAACTTTCCCGAGTCTACTCTCTAGGAGCCCACTTATCGAGGGCATCCTGAACTGTTGCGATGTGTGCAGCTGCAGGTCCCCCTCCCATCACAATTGCCACTGCTGCCGCTTCCATTATCTCCTCTCTAGTAGCTCCTGCTGTTATTGCCTGTTTAGTGTGATACACCATGCATGACTCGCATGGCGAGAGGATGGCTGCCACAATGCAGATGATCTCCTTGAATTTCGCAGGCAGTGCACCATCTTTGTGCACAGTCTTCAGAAGATCTGTGTATGCGTTCCTGGTCTCTGGAATGTCCCTGTTCAGAGCGCCAAAATGTCTCTGAAAGGTCTTGAGGGTCTTCTCGACATCTTCCATCTTTGTCATCTCGAATTGCTCTCTGGGTATGGAATCCCCAGGTTCCACTCCGACTGGCTGTAGCGGCTCTGATATAAAGCATGCGAAGTAGCCCGCTCCTCATCGGATAGTTTGCCGAGGACAAGCTCTACTCCCGTGAAGCTCTGAATGCTATCTGCTATTGCATTAGCTATCTCCTTGTCTGAAGGACACTCGTCTAACGCTTCTGAAAGCGAGGTCACTATATCCTGTTTGCTCTCCATGCACCTGATTCTCCTCTTGTCACGGAGGTACTGTGGTTGGTCTAAAGGGGCTCTGAGGCTTCTCTCAAGATGACTAAGATTTGAGTCGATTAACAGCGTGCCATGAATAAATGAAATCCCTCGCTTTACCCACCCTGCTGTACCAGTGATCTTCTTCTTACCAATTCGAATGCAGGACCTCTGCTTGTCGAACCGGGCAGGGACTCCAATATCCGTGAGACCCATTGCCACAGCGCCCACAAAGTTTCGATAGAGCGTTGGGAGGGTCTTGGCAACATAGGCTTCTTTCTGGTCCATGCAGAGTGTGAAATTCAGATTACCCATATCGTGAAAGACTGCGCCTCCCCCAGTGAATCGTCGCGCAATAGCAATGCCATTCTGATTGCAGTAGTCAATGTCTGCCTCCTTATGGACACACTGAAACCTACCAATCACAACTGCATCAGTAACTCGCCATAGACGTAAGGTGTTTACCTTTGCCTGTGCTTCTGAATTTGTTACTGCGAGTGCTTCTTCTACGGCGAGGCTACGTTGAATGTCAAACACGCCATTCTCAAGAAGCCTCCATGCCATTGAATAGTCTCCTTACTACTTAAAGTAAAATGTAATTGAGGCTAAGGAGAACTCCACATTAAACCTTGACGTACCATAGTTATGACATCAGAAAGAGTAGGTGGGGAATGCTGGTGACAGAAATAGGTCCGCCACCAGCTGATAACCTCGGAGCAGATGTCGTATTTTCGAGGCATGACGCAGGAGGGAATACTGCGTCAATATAGACCTCAGCCGGGTCAATTTAAGCCCGTACACTTTTTCCTTAGCTTACTAGCCAAAAGGGGTTCCACATTCTTGACAGAAACTGTCACCTGGCTTAATGTAGGATCCACATCTTTTGCAGCGAGCGGTAGGTTGGCTTGGCCTGCTCAGAACGAATCTGCCTACATTGCGTATATTCCTGAGACCCATGGCATCACTGTAGAATTCAGTGTACCCACAGTCTGCGCAAGTGAAAGCTTCCAGAGTTGCAGTAGAAAGTCCAGGCAAGTCAATTCTCACATGGTGTTGACCATATACTCGATGAGGCCCTGCTATTCTGTTATTTCCACACTTTGGGCATTGCTTTGTTTGAATCATCCCTTCTCCACTGTATTAAACTCGGAAGCGTACTCTCATAACCTTTTGTGCCTACGCTGGGAACATTAGCGCAACACTTCAGACTTTCATGAAGAATGGGCTCTCGAGATATTCTTTCAGCGCCAAAAGAAACTGCCCTGCAGGTGCACCATCCAACACTCTGTGATCAACAGCACAACTTGCCATCATTGTAGAACGAATGACTGTCTGGTCATCAATGACCACTGGCTTCTTCTTTATCTGGCCAAGTGCGAGAATAGCGGCTTCTGGCGGGTTAATCACTGGAATGAACAAGTCGACCTGGAATGGTCCTAGATTCGAGACTGTGAATGTACTACCTGTCAGCTCTTCTGGCGTGAGGTCATTCGTCTTAGCCCTCTTTCCCATATCCTTGGTTTCTTGGGCAATCTCTGTTATCGACTTATTGTTTGCCGAATTGACCGTTGGTACGATTAAACCCGTTTCTGTGGCCATTGCCACTCCGATATTGATGTCCTCAAACATATGGAGTTCATTGCCTGAGAGTGTTGCATTGAACTTTGGAAACCTCTCAAGAATATCCGCCACTGCCTTCACAATGATATCATTGAATGAAACCCTAAAGCCCAGCTTCTTCTCATGGCGTTTATTGATGTCTTTTCTGAGCTCGACGACCTCAGACATGTCAATCTCGGTGATCATGGTGATATGGGGTTTCTGTGAGCTCTGAGTCATCCGACGAGCGATGGTCCTTCTTAATGGTGAGAGGGGTTCTACCTTTCTCACCTTGCGGTCATCACCAGCCGCAAAAGGAGTACTCTTGTATCCCAAGACATCCTTCTCGACAATCCTGCCTTCAGGACCGCTCCCCACAATCATTGCAAGGTCAATTCCCTGCTCTTTTGCAAGCTTCTTGGCTCTTGGTGATGCTTTGATTCTGCCGCCTGGAAGTGTTGTAGTAGGCTTGGTAGGCTTCGTGGTTGATGTCGGTTGGGCTGAAGAAACCGGAGTTGCAGTTGGAGCAGCGGCAGCGCCATCGATCAGTTTCTTTGGTGTAACGTCAGGGATGTCTTCGCCTTTCTCACCAATGATTGCAATCGGCTCACTGATTGGAATTTCATCATTCACATCACAGAGCGTCTTTAGCAGAAGGCCGTCAGCTGGGCTCTCCAGCTCGAACTCGTTCTTCTCACCAAAGATCTCAACAACAGGTTCGCCCTTCTTAACTTTGTCACCCTCATTCTTCAACCACTTGAGTATCACCCCATACTCCATTGCGACACTCATTCTTTGCATTATCATAATAGTGGTCAAAGGTCATACCTCACACAATTTCACGGATTGCATCTGCAATACGCTTGTTATCAGGAATAAAGTATTGCTCCAAGGTTGGTGAGAATGGCACTGGAGTGTCTGGTGCATTCACCCTCATAACGGGAGCATCTAACCAGTCGAACGCCTCCTCCTGTACTATAGCAGCTATCTCTGCAGTGGTTGCACCAGTCTTGGTCTCCTCAGTGACAAGCACAAGTCTACCTGTCTTCTTCACGGAATCTATCAGTGTCTTCTTGTCCAAGGGTACGAGAGTTCTCGGGTCGATGACCTCAACGCTGATGCCATCCTTTGCGAGCTCTTCTGCGACCTCCAGAGCCTTGTGGACCATGAAGAATGTCCCCCAGACCGTCACGTCTGCACCTTCACGACGAACCTTTGCTTCGCCAAATGGGATCAGATATTCTTCCTCAGGCACCTCTTCTTTCCTATCATAGACGAGCTTGTGCTCGAAGAACATAACCGGGTCTGGGTCTCTGATTGCAGTCTTGATGAGCCCCTTCGCATCGTATGCAAAGGCAGGTACTGCGATTTTCAGACCTGGTGTGTGCATAAACCAAGCCTCTAGGCTTTGTGAGTGATGGGATGCGATATTCTTGCCGCCTCCGAACACTGATCGCAGTACAAGTGGAACGGAAGTCTGTCCGCCAAACATGTATCTCATCTTGGCTGCTTGGTTGCACACTTGGTCCATGGCTAATGAAATAAGATCTCCAAACATAATCTCTGCAACTGGACGCATTCCAGTGATAGCAGCTCCAACAGCAGCGCCTGCAATAGCGTTCTCAGAGATTGGTGTATCTCTTACACGGTCTTCTCCGAACTCTTCTGCCAAGCCCTTTGTGACCTTGAAGGCACCTCCCCAATTGAGGCCTACATCCTCTCCCATGATGAAGACGTTGTCATCTCTGAGCATTTCTTCCCTGAGACCCTGCTTGAGCGCATCTCTGTATGTAATCTCAGTCATCTAGATCGCCTCCTTAAAGACATCATCAAGAGCTTCCTCAGGAGCGGGATGTTCCGATTTTATTGCGAAATCGCCAGCTTTGTCCACCGCCTTCTGCAACTTCTTTCGAATGCTCTCTGCCTGTTTTTCTGTGAGTGCTTTCTGCTCAAGTGCAATGTTCTTGATTATCTCAACTGCATCTCGTCCCATCCAATGGTCAACTTCATCCTGAGGGCGATATTTTGCGGGATCAAATCGAGAGTGCCCTCTCATCCTGTATGTCTTACATTCGATAAGACTGGGGCCTCCACCCTCTCTAGCTCTCTTTACTGCCTCGACAGTAGCTTCATAGACCTCTACTGCATTATTGCCGTCGACCACTACAGACGGAGTGCAATATGCTTCTCCTCGGTCTGCGATGTTTTGGCTCGGGCACGTTAGTGTGATCGGTGTGCCCATAGCATACAAGTTGTTCTCCACAATCCAGACCAAAGGCAGCTGCCAGATTGCAGCCATATTCAGAGATTCACCAAAGGTGCCATTGTTAGAAGCACCATCCCCGAAGAAGCATGCTACGACTTCGTCGGTCTTTCTCATCTGTGCTGACAATGCAGCTCCAACCGCTATTGGAAGTCCTGACGCAACGACGCCAGTAGCTCCAAGCACTCCGACATCAAACTGAGTGATGTGCATCGAACCGCCCTTCCCCTTGCATGAGCCGGTCTTCTTTCCGAGAAGTTCCGCCATAGCCGCATTCATGTCTGCGCCTTTTGCTACAACGTGTCCGTGTCCTCGATGAGTACTCTGTATCCAATCTGTTTCCTTGAGAGCTACTGTGACTCCAGCAGCTACAGCCTCCTGTCCTAGATATAGGTGGAGAGTTCCTGGTACGAGGTTTTGCCCGAAAATATCCCAGACCTTTTCCTCAAAGAGTCGCACTTTCAACGTGCGTGTAAAGAGATCAACAAGGGTTGCCTTCTTGACTGCCATATTCTGTCCCATCCATAAGCGGTGAGAGGGATTACGGCCGAATCCGAGAACTATAGTTGATAAAGGCTTCGAACTGACAGTGCTCCAATATATCGATGTGCCTGTAGATACACAGTAACCATCATATCATCGTTCCATCTCTTCGGTGTCGGTTAGGGACGTGGATATCTCCTATTGCGTTTGGAAACTCACAATATGATTCCTGTCTGCGTCTCTACTCATTGTGTGGTCGCCGCTTAAACGGGGGTTGCGGCGGTCACAGGCTAGAAAATGGGGGTTCACAGCTATAAAACAGCCACAAGTAGGCGTTTCATTGCGTTGGACAGAAGACCATGACACTCATATCTTGGTTTTGAAAAGAAACACGTCAATCCAGACCGGTGTTGTCAGCCATGAATGATGTAGGTGTCGAAGTAGTCCTAACTTCGGGTCGGACACTCAAGCAGGGTCAGACTATGGAATTGGGAAAACTCAACCAAAAGTACTTTGAAGCCGTCGCTATATGCGAGGTGGATAAGTCCACACTCGAAGCTTTAGGACTTGAGGAGGGTGAACCAGTCAAGGTGAAGACTGCGACTGGAAGTGTTGTCGTTGCATGTAAATTGGACAGAAGGGCTGAGCCTGGTATAGCGTTTATGCCATGCGGCCCCTGGGCTAATGCAGTTCTCGACTCGGATACGATTGAGAGTGGTATGCCACGTTTCAAGGACATGGATGCCAAGCTCATCGCTGCGAAAGGCGAGAAGGTCCCGAGTGCAGAAGATCTGCTGAAAGCAATTGTGGAGGTGCCATAATGACTGAAGTCTTCGAAGACCAAGTCTGTCCATTCTGTGGATGTCTGTGTGATGACATCAGACTAGAGGTTGAGAATGGTAAGGTTGTCAAGAATGATAACGGCTGTGCGATAAGCAAAGCAAAATTCCTCAACCATCATGATGACCGGATTGAGTCGCCAACAGTGAAAAAATCCGCAGTTTCCTTGGATGATGCAATCGATAAGGCTGTTGAGATACTTGCCTCTGCAAAGAGGCCATTAATTTATGGACTGAGTTCCACAGAAAATGATGCTCACAGAGAGGCCTACAAGATTGCCGAAACCCTAGGTGGAGTGGTTGACAATACATCATCCGTCTGTCATGGGCCGACAATTCTAGGTGTGCAAGAGTCTGGTGAAGCTGCAGGCTCACTTGCAGAGGTCAAGAACAGAGCAGATACTATCATCTATTGGGGTTCAAATCCACAATTTGCGCATCCGCGTCATTTGAGTAGATATGTCCGTGTCCAAGGGGAATACATCAAGGATGCCAAGGCTGATCGGAAAATCTGGGTCTTTGATATCAGAAAGACAATCTCTGCCAATGTAGCTGACGAGTTTGTCAAGCTAGCACCAGGTGGAGACCTCGAATTAATTGGAGCTCTGCGTGCTATCGTGAGAGGTCATCCACTTGATGTTGAGGAAGCAGGAGGCGTTTCCATAGAAAAAATAACTGAGATAGCTGAAGCTCTCAAGGGTACAAAGTATGGTATCCTGTTCTTCGGACTTGGGCTCACACAGTCCAAGGGTCGACACAGAAACATCGATGCAGCAATTCGTTTGGTTCAGGATCTCAATGCATATACTAAGTGGAATATGATGCCTATGAGGGGTCACTTCAATGTGGCTGGTGCTAACAAGACCTCTACGTGGCAAACAGGATATCCATTTGCAGTTGATTATGCCAAGGGCTATCCGAGGTATCAGCCCGGAGAATATACTGCAGTAGATATGCTAGTCAACAAAGAAGCCGATGTAATGCTGAACATAGCTGCTGATCCCGCGGCACACTTTCCACGGGCTGCTATCAGACATATGTCAACAATACCAGTCATCAACATTGACCCCAAGCGGAACATGACCTCTCTTCTGGCTGAAGTGAACATCCCCGTGGCTCTATCCGGTATTGAGTGTGATGGATCGGCTGTCCGAATGGATGGACTCCCGTTATATCTTAGGAAGGTAGTTGATCCGCCTGATGGTGTACTGCCTGACCGGGATGTGCTGAAAATGATACATACGAAATTGAGGAAGGTGGTGAAGTAATGGCAGGCGACATTATTCTCAAGAATGGTCGAGTCTACGACCCAAAGAACAAGATTGACGGAGAGATCATGGACCTGTCTATATCAGACGGTAAGATAGTGGATAAGGTCAATGGCAAAGCGAAGGAAATCGACCTCAAAGGGCGAATGGTCATGGCCGGAGGTGTGGACATGCATTCCCATATTGTAGGCAGTAAGCTTGGTTTTGGTCGAGCAATGTGCCCTGAGGATCATCGGGGTGACCCTGTACCAAAGACCAAGGTAACTCGTGGCGGTGTCGGGTATACCATGCCAAACTCCTATGTGATTGGCTACAGGTATTCTGCCATGGGCTATACGACCGTAATCGAACCAGCTCTCCCCGCGCTCAAAGGCTTAGGCAGCTGGGAGGAGCTTGAAGACCTCCCCAACCTTGATTCCGGTCTCTTGCCATTGTTCTGCAATAGCATGATCACCTTCAATTATGTGAAAGAAAAAGATGTCAGTGGTCTTGCTGGCTATATAGCATGGATTCTGCGGAAGGTAGGAGGTCTCGGTGTCAAGGTTGTGTGTCCTGGAGGCACATACGCATGGGCTCACGGAAGCAATGTTCGAGAGCTTGATACTGAGGTTCCGGACTGGGGCATCACTCCACGAGAGATTATCCGTGGACTCTGCCAAGCCACTGAAGCATTAGGATTGCCGCACATGATGCATCTGCATCCACTGAATCTTGGTCGTGTAGGAAACGTAAGTACTACAATCGAACACCTAGATGCAATCAAAGACATCAAAGGACACAACGGTAGAAAACACATCTGTCACTTGACGCACATGTCATTTGAGAGTCTGGCGATGCATGAGGATGAAAAGGCGAAGCCAGAGTGGAAATGGGTTGCATCTGGAGGACTTCAGCTCGCTGACTACATGAACAAGAATGACCATTTCACAGTCGACATGGGTCAGATTACATTTGGCCCTGCAACGACCATGACCGGAGATGGACCATTCCAGTACAGTCTATATCAGATGACCAAGAACAAATGGGCCAACATCTGTGTTGATGTTGAAATGCCTGGTGGAGCTGGGGTGGTTCCATACTTCTTTGATCCCAAGTCTCCTGCCAATGCCGTGCAATGGGCTATACCTCTTGAATTCGCATTAAGCGTTGATGATGTATGGAGGGTCATCATGACCACCGATCATCCTAATGCAGGGCCATTTACAAAATATCCTCTTGTCTTATCTTGGCTCATGAGTAAGAAGCAGCGAGATATCTGGTTGGAGAAAGTGCACAAGTTTGCTACAGAAAGATCGACACTTGCTGAGATAGAGCGTGAGTGGAGCCTTTA